>CAIVOO010000070.1 GCA_903907555.1 uncultured archaeon
CGCAGGTTGCTGAAGTTCCAACATCTAATACTGTTCCTGAGAATGTTTCATTGCTGAATGTTATATTCCACTTTAGAGTTCCTTCATTCTTGTTTTCGCAGTCCTGTATTGTTTCTGTTTCAGAATAAGGGCCCATCCAAATTTCTTCTACTGGAGGCTCTACTATGACTGTAGCGTGTCCGCATTTGGAATTTCCATTAAGGTCTTTAGCGCATACGCCCAAGGTAAACCTGCCCTCCCTTCTGGAAGTTCCCAAGATATGCCCGTTGACATCAACAATCATTCCCATCGGAGGCGCGCCCTCCCTGAAAGTGTCTGACTGGAAAGTGTAAGGCGGGTCTCCGCCATCAGCTGTAGCTATGGGCTGGTCGCATCTTACATTTACTGTGCATCTTGCTTCCTGGGTATTGATTTTAATGCTCGGCTCAACAACAGTTACTGCTAACTGCTGGCTTGCAGTGTTGCCTTGGCTGTCTGTGACAACCAAACCAAATGGGGGATAAGTGTATCTTGAAGTATCTGAAGGAAGCACACCGCTATAACCGATTGTTCCGTCAGGCCCTAATACAAAACCCTCAGGCGTCGATCCTTCAATACGGAACTGGTACGGAGGAGTTCCACCGACGACTTCAACTCGGTATGTCGCCCTTTTTCCAGACTCCCAGTTCGGAAGAACTGTTGTCTTTATCATCAAACCGCCGTTATTGTTTGTGTTTGTTGCAGTCTGCGCACAAGCAGCAAGTAATAATGAAAGAACAATCAGGGCATAAATGCATTTCATGCAATATTATATTTTATCCAGATATTAAAAGCTTTTCGCCTCAAACTACTTCAACAGAATTTTCTCTAAATTCACGGAATATTTAGTAGCACTGGATCTGCTGGTTTAGGATAAAGAATAGCAGGTATTTTCTTTTTAACTATTGCTTCTAATAACTGTAAGGAATTATCTCTCATACCAACATTCAAAGCTTTTCGCGCCTCAAATCTGGATTGATTCGGAATAAATTTCCTTTTTCCGTAATTATTAAGGAATATAGTTGCATAAAAAGAGTATTCTGCATCTCCAGACCTAACTTCCTCAATAATATCATAATATGATACCAGACCTGTACCTTTTTTTGCTTTGATATTCGCATGAAGCAACGGCCTATCAATTCCATAAAAAAGCTGTAAACTTACCACTCCATCTCTATGTTCGTAGTTAGTCCAGAGCGCAGGTACATTATCGTTAAAAATTATTTTAGAATTTCTTTTAGATGTTTTCTCTACTATGTCGAATCCTGTCTTGTCTAATAATTCTTCTAGTTTATCTTTTTCTTCAGATGCAGTTAGAATACTATTGTCTAAATCAACCAGTTCAGTTGGGCCTCTTGTGTATAGTCTTCTTTCAATATCAGAAATTCTTTTTGTAGCACCGTATTCTCTTAGTTCTTCTTCAGTAGGTCTACCCTCTCTGCAAAAATGATGGTTTAAGAAAGTGCAGTCTGGATCTAATTTCCTGCAAAGTTTCATCCAGTCAACATATTGTTTTATTGTTCTCATAGTTTTTGTCAGGCACAGCCAGGGGCTGTTTATTCTAACACAATCAACTTCAAATCTTACACAGGATTCAAGATTTTATCAACAGCAAGGTTTGCTTGGACAGCCAAAATCCTTGCAGGCCTCAAGCCGCTGTACAAGACATTCAGCAATTGCATTTGGGGCACTTTAATGTCGTCACCGCTGAACTTTTGCTTCAATCTTTCCATATTGGAATAATACGCTTCTGAAACAATTCTATACCCTGCAAAATAAGGGGCTGAATCAAATCTGAACCTATCATCGCGCGAACATGCTATATTTTTGTAGCGTTTTAGCAAATATTCTTTTGAAAGCAGCTTGCTATGCAATTTTTCTGCCAATTGTTCAGCATCCACCATATCATGGAACAATAGTTTCTCAAAGGAAGCGTTCAGAGCGTCATCCATCTGCCTATCATAACACATATAATCTACCATGTTTTTGTATCTTTCATCAGACATGTACTCCTTCAATGCAATCATGCAGCCTAATACAGCCAGGCCTTCTGTCGTGTGGCTATAATGTTTCTGAAAAGCAGGATCTTTAGAAAAGTTATCATGAGTGTTATGGCCAAATGGCCCTTCATGGGCTATTATCATCACAAGCTTTGGCAGAGAATGCTCAAAACCCACATTTATCTGCCCTAAGAAATGATGATGGCTCTTTTCTTTGATATCGAAATCTGCCGGAGTTTTAACCTTTCTTCCAAACATTCCTGAAGCGATCCTATCAAGCTCATAAACTATCTTTCCGCAAAATCTTCCGTATTCCTCAACATCAGAAATCGGAAGGGGAGGTATTGATTCAGGCGGCACTTGTCGCTGCAATTTAAATAATTCTTCAACAAGGTTATGATAAATCTCGATAGCAGGCTCAACATCTTTCAGCTCGAGCTGTTCTCTCTGCATATGAAGCATGTATCTCTGTCTAGTATCTAGATTCACACTTGTGTCTGCTAGCCTGACACTTGCAATTGAAGAAGCAAGACTGGATTCAATATGCGGCAGTAATACATTCTTGAAATATGGATTGTCTCCAGAATCATCTAATTCTCCTCTTAATTTAGCAACTTCACCTTTCAGCTTATCCAGCTCTTGGACATTTTCTGCTGCAATTGAAGAATCGAGAAAACTGAACAGGCTCAGCTGGCTTTCAACGATATTGAGGTATTTTTCTACTCTATCATGCAGCAATTGAACTTGCTTGTTTGCGTCAGGTTGGGTGTCCATGACTATCAGTTAATTTAAACAATATATAAATCTTTCGTTTTGTAACTACGCAGAAGTAGTCATTTTATCTTCTAAATCTTTGCTTATGCCTTGACCTGGGCCTGAAGCTTCTTTGGAATTGCCTGTGTGCTGGCCTGGCTGCTGCGCCGATTGCGTTTTTTGCGTGTTCAGAATGGTATGCGTGCTGCATGACTTCTATCTTCTGCCTGATTAATCTTTCTATATTATGAAGGTAGCTTCTTTCATCTGCTGCGCAGAATGAGTATGCTGTTCCTGCTGCCCCTGCACGCGCTGTCCTGCCTATCCTATGGACATAGCTTTCCGGCTCATTCGGCAGCTCATAATTTATCACGTGGGATATGCAGTCTATGTCAATCCCTCGCGCTGCAATGTCTGTTGCGACCAATACTTTTATTCTTCCTAATTTGAATTTGTTTAGCGCTTCTGTTCGCGCACCCTGCGATTTATTTCCATGAATTGCATCCACAGCAATATTATTCTTTCTCAAATAATCTGCAATCTTGTTCGCTTTGTGTTTTGTCCTTGTGAAAACCAAGACCCTGGTGAGATTTTCCTGTTTCAGCAAGTTCAGCAATAGTTTTTCTTTGGAACCTTGATCTACAAAAAACACCCTCTGGTTGACATTTTCAACAGGAGTTGCCTGCGCTGCAACCTCTACGCGAACAGGATTCCTGAGAAGTTTTCCTGCAAGTTCAGTCACCTGATGAGACATAGTTGCAGAGAAGAACATTGTCTGGCGATGTTGTGGCAGCCTTGATATTATCTTTCTTATGTCATGGATGAATCCCATGTCAAGCATCCTGTCTGCTTCGTCCAAAACAAAGAATTCTATGTCCCTCAAGCTGATTCTTCCCTGATTCATCAAGTCAAGCAGCCTGCCTGGTGTTGCAATTACTATGTCCACGCCTTTAGACAGGGCGCTAACCTGAGGACCCTGGCCGACTCCCCCGAAAATCACTGTGTGCTTGAATTTCATGAGCCTGCCATATGCAGTGAAGCTTTCGCCAATCTGCGCTGCGAGCTCTCTTGTCGGAGCAAGTATGAGAGTGCGGACTGTTCGAGGATACTTCTCAGCCATCCTTTGAAGTATGGGGAGTACAAATGCAGCTGTCTTGCCTGTTCCTGTCTGGGCTATGCCTATCAAGTCTTTGCCTGCCAAAAGTTCAGGAATCGCTTTAATCTGTATTGGCGTTGGTTCTTTGTAGCCCTGCTGGGCAATCGCCTTTTCAAGAGGCTCTATCAGATTTAGGTTTTTAAATGACATTATTACTAAATATTAGGGGTTGTTTTATTAAGGTATGCTATTAAACCGACAGATGCCTAAATTATTTCATCCAGCTAATTTATATATTTGAAAGTCTCATTAAGAACATGAAGAAGACTTATTCCAAGATATGCCCCAGCTGCAAGAGCAAGGATATAATTTTTGAAGCTACTGATGCCGGAGTGTTCGATGTCTGCAGGAAATGCGGGTTTCGGATGCATGGTTTCCCTGAAGTTGAAGATAAAAAATAGCATTTTCTGTACGTAACCTTTATATATTCACAATAAATAAAACAGTTATGGCATTTTTCTTCAAATCAGAGCTTGAGAAGGCGTATGATGAATTGGATATTAGAAATCTTAAGAAAGCGCGTGAGGATTTGAATAAAATCAGCAAGCCTGAGGATTATAAAACTGAATTTGAAAAATTAAAAGTTGAGATTGGAAAGCTTAGGGAATATTATGATAATAAATTAAGTCCTGCTTTCGATGATTTGTGCAGGCAGGATATACAGGTGATTTTCAGCACTACAGAGGCTGGCGATAAGCGTAATGCAACTCTTGCACTCTACAAAAAGAAAGTTGAGAATATCATGGAAGTTTTAGCTGTCATGACTAAAACGAAAAAAACTGTTGGCAATTCAGGCATATCTAAAATTATTAATTCTCAAAAATTGCAGGCAGATGCCAGGAAATACAGTCAGGACGGCTCGTTCGTATACCTTGCCACTGGGCAAGAGTTCAGCAGAGGCCTTGATAATATTAAAGAAGGAGTTAAAAAAATAAGAGTTAATCAAGTCAAAATAACTGAAGATTTTGATAAATTAATAAAAGAGCTGGCTAAAACAGAGCCTGACAGGCTGAAAGTGAAAGAACATTTTGATTTATTGTTTGACAAATTCAACGAATTTTTAAGAATTCTTGGCGAGAAAAATTTATAATAATCTTCCTACCAGCTAATTTATATATTTCTTATCCATTTTTTCATTATGGCGCGCAGGTTAAGGGAACTGGCTGATGAGATTGGCAAAGATGCCATGAAGCCTATTGAGCGTTTTAGAGAATCTGCTCATTATACTTACTTGCATAGCTTAGGATTGGGTTTCTGGATATTTCTTGTCTTGACATTCAGTTTCGGATTGTTATTCATGGTTTATATCAACAATTTTGTTGCCATGGTGGTCAGCGGGTACGGATACATAGGCATGTTCATCCTGGCGATTTTATTGGAACTGGTAGTCCAGCCTGTCGGCCCGGACTTAGTGATTATACTTGGCGTGCTTGCAGGAATCAACGGGGGCATAGTGTTAGCCATCGTGCTGGCAGGAGCATACCTTGCATTATACATATCATATATTATAGGCAAGAAGATTGGAACCCCTGGAGTTGAGCGCATTATCGGAAAAAATAATTTTGCAAAGATTGACTGGTCTCGCGGCGGCAGATGGTTCATGCTGGTTGGCGCAGCCACACCTGTCCCGTACATACCGTATCTTGTCGGAGTGTGGAATTTCAGTTTCAAAGACACTCTATTATATGTTGTAATCCCAAGGACAGTCAGGTTTGTGATTGTGCTCTTGCTGACATACTATTTTGGTGTGGAATTATTGCATTTAAGCTTCTGGACAAGTTGATGAGTGTTCTAACACATAGCCTTTTATACTACTGTCCATTATATAGAGGTATCTTGTGATAAACAGGATTCTTTAGGGGTTGTTTGACAGTTGAGGGAGCAAAATTGGCAGTAATATACAAGAAGAAGTGCAGGACTTGCGGGATATTTACAGTAACTAAGAATCATTACGGATACTGCGATGCATGCGTCATCAAGAACCAGAAGGCTTATGCAAGAAGGAATGATTAATTCTTTGGCTTATTGATTAGAAGAAATATTTATATACTTTTGAGTAGAAAACAGTTTGTTTGGGGGTAATAACTATGGTAGATAAGAAACAATATTTAAGGCACACACTTTCAATAGAATATAAGATTGTTGTAAGAAGAGCCGATGGCAAGCGTTCTAAAAAATTCGGAGAAATTCATAGTGAGGATTGCACATTTAATTCTGCTCCATTCACAGAAGATGATTATGATTCAGCAACACGTTCTGCATCAGAGCATATTGGCGAAACTATCGATGATGCTGTTAAAAAGGCATTTGAATCTGAAAAATTGAAGGGGGTTGATTTTTCAAGCATACCTTCTGAAGTCATTGCCATGGTTCCCGGGGAGATGGCAAGAACATATTCTGTTGTTCCTTACGCGAGAACCCAAGGAGACATAAATACATTATATCTCGCATGCAATGCAGGTTCAAATGCAATGAATGTGCTTGCGGGTGATGATGTGAAATTCCTGACAGGATACAATGTGGAATTAGCACAAGTGGATGAAAAGACATTAGATAAAGCGTTAGACAAGTATTATCCTAAGCCAAATGAAAACATCCTCAGCAAAATCCCAAAAAAAGTCAGGCAATTATTGCCTGATGAATTGGTGAGAAAACAAAGGATTATTCCGTACGCACAAAAAGGCGGAGCAATATATATTGCTACGGACAAGGATGCTAAAGACATGGCACTTTTATCTGCAATAGATGATGTGAAATTTCTCACAGGATTTAATGTGGAAACCGAGCAAGTGGATGAACAGACATTAACTAAAGCATTGGATAAGTATTACAAAGAACCAGCTGGAATGCAGATGGGGCTTTGATAAAAACATAAATATTTATACCTGACAGGCATTAGCTGATTCAATGAAGATAGATTATCTGAAACTAATCGCCTGCATTCTTTTATGCGAAGCAGTCGGTTTTCTAGGTTCATTTTTTACAATGTCGTCAATACCTACTTGGTATGCAGCTTTGGCAAAGCCTTCATTCAATCCTCCGAACTGGATATTCGGGCCTGTGTGGACAACCCTTTATCTGATGATGGGCATATCCCTTTATCTGGTGTGGATGAAAGGATTCAAGAAAAACAAACCTGCAATCTTGATATTTTTAATACAGCTGGCTCTCAATTTCGTATGGACTCCTGTCTTCTTCGGATTGCATCAGCTGCTTCTTGCTTTGATAATAATAGTCCTGCTATGGATAGAAATATTCATCACGATAAGGAAATTTTACAGGATTTCAAAACCAGCAGCTTATTTGTTAGTTCCGTACATATTATGGATTACATTCGCAACTGCATTGAATCTGGCGATAGTGATTCTGAACTGATTCAGGATATGGAAACCTTTTTAATATGGCCAGTATCACCGTCTATCATGGACATCAAAGAAATACAAACTAAAGTCGTGAATAATGTCCTTGAATACGGCAAGAAGAACAATATCAAAATTGACGAGGACTTTGCCCTGTTAAAGCTCTATGAAGAAGTCGGCGAGTTTGCGCAGGCAATCCTTATCCACCGCAAGAAATGCCGGAAAGAAAAGTATGTTTCTGAGGAAGTCTCGAAAAAAGAATTAGCTAAAGAGTTAGCAGATGTCATGGGCATGGTGATGGTCAACGCACATCTTCTGAAAATAGATTTGGCTGACTCCATAGACAAGAAGTGGATTAATAAGGAAAAATAATTATTTCTGGCCGCAAACAAAAATTATATAAACCACCATTCTAAAATCGGATTATGGCAAACGAAATTAGAGCATCACATATATTGGTTATGAACGAATCGCACTGCAGGGAACTGATGGAAAAACTCAGATCAGGGGCTGACTTCGCTGGCTTGGCAAGGGAGTTTTCAAAATGCCCGTCTGGAAAGAAGTCTGGCGGAGACTTGGGCTACTTCGGAAAAGGCCAGATGGTTCCGCAGTTTGAGAATGCGGCTTTCAAATTAAATGTGGGGGAGATAGCAGGCCCTGTCAAGACGCAGTTCGGCTTTCATATCATAAAGAGAACTGCTTAAAATCATTCCCGATTGTAAAGCCTGGCAATATATTTATCCTGTTATTAAATTAGCCTTGGAAGTTTTTCTGTATACTATGTGCTGGAAAAAGTGCGTTGGTATGACAACAAAGCCAAATGTTATGAAACCCCATAAATATGTATAGTAAGGCGCTGCGAATCTGAGGAAACTGCTGTTGTTGAGATAAGTGCTGTAGAAAACAAAGTTTACATTGATTTCAGGCGGAGTGAAAGCTATGGACGTAATCAGCATGACTATCAGGCAGGCTGCAGAATACATCAAAGATTTACTTGTCGGCTTTATCTTGTAAGTCAGCAGCAGGGCAATGTTTGTCGAGAACGTGTGTATTATGAAGGAGATTGCAATATGAAATTTGCTGTAGTTCATTTGGGCAGAGGACCCGAGCAGGTCCCACCCGAATAAAGCTGCGCAAGTAAGACAGAACAAAGTAACCAGTTGTGTGAACAATCCAATATTGACAAGCCCTTTCACAAGCTGCATGTCTTTCAGGAAAAACCCCAGTGCGAAAAGAAAAGTTACAAAATCACAGTACCAGAAGAAAGCAGCATAGTCTGCTATCAGAATATTCCTGATTATTACAAGAATGCCCAGGAACAGGAAGAAAATACCTGCAGCGTTGTATTTGTCCTTTAAAAAATCCATGACGGTGGGGATGAATGAATCATTAATAAATCTTTTGCAAATTAGTAATAATTTATCCTTCTGAAGAACCACTCGCCGAACTTGTATGAGCCGAATGCGATGAATAATGCTGCGAACACGTCGATGCTGTAATGCACGTGCATTAAGAGCACTGTTGCAGCCAGTACGATTGTTGCGCCCAAAAAGAACTTTCCAATTTTCTCTTTCCTGTACAATAAATATCCGAGGAATGGCACTGCTGTATGCGCAGAGAAAAACAAGTCGTTCTGGAATATCAAGAGATTGTATAATCTGGGCATGTTAGGAAGTATTGCTCCAGGCGGCGCTCCGAGATGCGTCAAAATTATGAAAAAGCTTCTTACGAGAATCAGCAGGCTGAACTGGCTAAGCGCTATGTGGAATTCATGGACTTTGTAAAATAATGGGTACAAAAGCAAAACTCCGATGACTGCTGCATATCCATAAAGAAAAATAAAAGACAGGTTTATTGTCGGGATGTGCCCTAGTATCATGTCAGGCACAGGAGTGGTTATTGCTTCATTCACAAAATCCCCTGCAACATAATTAAGGACTAATGATGCTGCGAGAAAAACAAAAGAGAGGATTATCAGATATTTGTGCCTTCCGAATTCAGCTCTCCATTGCTCTGCGCGGCTCATCTTATTCATACCTTAATGCGTCTACGGGTTTTAATTTTGATGCCTGATATGCTGGGATTATCCCGGCAATTATGCCGACTCCTATCGATACTCCCAATGCCATAATCACGGAATTTAATGTTACTACACCAACAAGCCCGCCTCTTCCGATTTGAACTCCTCCCATA
>CAIVOO010000071.1 GCA_903907555.1 uncultured archaeon
ATATTGTATTTCATTTTATCAATCCTGCAAAATATGTTTTGATAAGTTCGTCCAATCAAAATTTTCTACCTTAGCTTTATTAAATTTGTGGTTCAATGCACTTATTATCTTATTAGCTAAGTCCATATGGTCTTTCTGTTTGAATGTGAATCCATACTTAACTTTGGAATTAACTTCCTTCAAAACTTCAATATCAGAGCATACATAGGGTGTTCCTACAGCTGCTGCTTCAACAAGAACCATCCCGAAGCCTTCTACAACGCTCGGTAGGGCTAATACCCAAGACTTTCTGAATGTTCTTATCAAATCATCATGTTTCTCAAATCGTCCTACAAATGCAGTCATATCGTCGACTTTAAGCTCTTTAGCTAGTTTCATCAGATTTTCAAGTTCTTGTCCTACGCCAACAATTATGCATTTGACTTTAGGTATTTTGTTTCTAACTAAAGGCAATGCTCTTATCAAATCATCAACTCTTTTAGTAGAAACTAGTCTCGACTGGCAGACTATTGTAGGTTCAGGATATTTCTTATCTTTAAACTTCTTGAAATGTGATAAATCTATCCCATTATACACAACAGAAATCTTTTTACTATCAATACCGAACTTGATCAGCTTATTTTTCGTAAATTCGCTTACAGCAATGAATTTATCCCAGTTCAATTTTAAGACTTTTCTCTCCCATATCTCTCCCAACAGGCCAGTAATCAATCCTTTGTTCTTTATCCATTCGCCAGCCCATACTTCGTGATAAGTTGCAACAGCTTTAGCTCCAATCTTTCTAGCTGCTTTGTAGGCAGGAATGTATGTAATGAAATTAGTTCCCTCAACAATATCAGCAGAATGCTTTATTGCCTCTTGATAGGCTGCTTTAGAAAACTTTAATCTTGACAATATATTTCCTTTGTTTGTGTAAGGGTGATTAGGCCCAACTCTGATTACATTAACTCTGTTAATTACTTGTTTTCTTTCTTCGCCATTCTTCCAGGAGCAGATTACAGTTACAGAATGTTTCTTAGCAAGCTCTTTAGACAGATAGAAAATCCTTGCTTCCACTCCTCCAGAGATGTCTCCTTTGGCAGAGGTTGGAAAGTATTCTGTAAGCAATAATAATTTCATTTTTTCTTTCTCAATGCCATCTCGCGAACAACTGTCGTAATATCAGACCTTAAAGAATCTATTCTGACATAAAGCTTAAACATCAGGTAGAATATCAATATTATGCTTAGATAAACCACCAAGTCTGCTCCTCTTGTTGTTCCCACTTCCTTAGCTATAAAAACCGTTATCTGAGGCACTAAAACAACAACCATTGCTCCAATCCATAGCAATCCCCAGAAAATCATTTCTCCAATGCTTAATCTTTTGTCTTTAAATCTCAATACAGCCCTGCTGAGGGCAAATAAGGCAAATATTATGACTATTACCTGTAATAACATTATCTCACCACCTTGCTGTATATCATCTTCAGAGCTATCCTGATGCTATTAAACACACTCTGCCCTTTAGCCTTGCTGTATTCACTGTATTTAATTGTTACTGGTATTTCCTTGTATTTTATCTTCTTTCTGGCTATCTCATCCAGTATCTCTGAAGCATGCTCCATCCTGTCCTGGTTTATTCTAATTTTCTGTGCTGCCTTGCGAGAAAACACTCTAAAGCCGTTATGCACATCTGTCAATTTAATGCCTGAAAGCAATCTGGTAAATATTATTCCTCCTTTCAGCACCAATTTCTTCAAGAAAGGAGCATTTGACTTTCCAAGAAATCTTGAACCTAAAGTAACATCAACCTCTCCAGAAGCCACTGGCTTAATCATTGCAGGAATATCTGAAACACAATGCTGTCCATCAGCATCGAAAGTAACTATCAAGTCAGCTCCTTGCTCTAGAGCATAATCTATCCCTGTCTGCAGGGCAGCTCCTTGGCCTCGATTGACAATGTGCTGTAAAGCAACAGCTCCAGCTTTCGAAGCAACGGAATAAGTGTTATCAGAACTTCCATCATCAACCACAACAACATTAGAATATCCTACCTTAAGCAATTCTTTGACTACAGAACCAATCTTTTTTCCTTCATTGAAAGCTGCTATAACAATATATGTCTTCATCGACGATAAAACATAAGTGTTGTTTTTAAATATTGTGGATTCTTAGTACTAATAGAAGTAAATCAGTATAAAAGTCAGTACAGCCCACAATAACATCGTAACATCCATCCTCCAATCCTTGAACACTTTCTCAGGATGCCTTGCTATGTCAGAGCCTGAATATATCAAAATCAGATATCTGAATATTCCATAAAAAACAAATGGCAAGGTTATTAGTAGTGTCTCTTGTCTTCTCAAGAATGAATAAAGGCTGTAGCTGATTATTAATGCTGATGTGGAAACATACATTGCTGAATCAAGAATTTCTTTCGTATAATGGTTGAATACCTTCTTATGAAGCCCTGCCTTCTCACCCAAGAACATCAAATCAGCCCTTCTCTTTCCAAACACCAAAAATAATGCAAGGAAGAATGTACACATCACAAGCCAGGGCGATATCATCACATTAAGTATGAACGCTCCTGATAATGCTCGGATTACAAAATTTATTGCAATCATCAGAACATCAATCACTGGCTCATGCTTCAGGAAGAACGAATAAATCTGAGTCAGAACAAATAGTAACGCAGGTATTATCATAAATAGCTTAGGCAGCCAAATCCAGGATATCAAGAATGCTAATATAAGCAGTATTATTGAAATAATTACAGCCAGCCAGATGGGAACTTTTCCAGAAGCTATAGGCCTTAACCTCTTTTCAGGATGAGCTCTGTCTTCTTTTAAGTCTTTAATGTCATTAATGATGTATCCTGAAGATGAAGTTAAGCATAAAACAACAAAGCCTAACAAACTAAGGGTTAATAACTCAACATTAAAGACTTGGCTTGTGAAGAACAAAGTCAGAAATACTAATACATTCTTGTACCATTGCTGTGGCCTTAACAGTTTGAAGTAGCTTAATACTGACATACTTCAAAATAAGAATAAGCCATTTTTAAATCTTGCTAGAAAAACATCTTAGCCAGCTTCAGAGCACCCTGCTTCCAAGGCACCCTGTGAGAAACTCCTGATGTGTTCTCGAACTTCTTCAAATTGGCAACATACCATTTGTAGTTTCTTACCAAGGCCTGCTTGTTAGAATATTTTGGTTTGTAGCCTAAAGTCTTTTCAGCCTTTTCGATTGAAACAAAAGAATCCTTTGATGCAGTCTCATAAACCCATTTGTACAATGGTGACAGATGCAGAAACTCGAGAACTTTTAATCCTGCAATTACAGGCCATGCTGGAAATGATATTATTCTTTTCTTGAATCCTGCACAGTCAAGAACTGCCTGAAAATCATTTTTCATTGTGGTAAATTCTTTGGCTCCAATATTGAATGTTTCATTAACAATTTTCTCATCCTCAGTCATGCAGAGATAGATTGCTTCGCACAAATCTTCGACATCTAACAGCTGGTATCTGTTTTTTCCAGAACCTATCATTGGAAAGTTTTTACCATCCTTAGCCCAGTCATACAATAAAGCAAAAACACCTAATCTTTCAGGGCCTATGAAGCTTTTAGGCCTGATTACTGGAACGCACATGCCTCTAAGCCTGTACTGCTCGCAAGCCATCTCAGCCATTATTTTGGCATTTCCATAATCACCAACGCCATCTAGTTTATCAGTTTCGTACAAAGGATGATGATCTGGCACTCCATAAACTGCTGTCGAGGAAATGTGGACAAATCTTTTCACTTTATGCGCATAAGCATTTTCAAGAAGATTCTTTGTTCCGAAAACTTCAGTTGAATAAATATCCTTTTTTGAATACAAAGGCAAGGCAGCTGCTGTATGAACAACAAAATCAACATTCTTCATCGCTTCTGATACAGTCTTCTTATTTCTAATATCGCCCTTAATAAATTCTATCTTATCCTTTTCAGGATAATCAAAATCAGCAATATCAAGAACTGAAATATCAGTTATTTTCTTCTTCAGCAAAAATCTAACGAGATTTATTCCCAAAAATCCAGAACCGCCAGTTATTAAGACTTTCATTTTATCTCACGATTAAAATTGCTCCGAATATTATTAATGCTATGCCCAGTATTTTATAAATATTCATGTTTTCTTTCAGTATGACTTTTGAAAATATCGCTGTCCAGATATAAGCAGTAGCCGTGAGAGGAAATACAACAGTTAAATCTCCGTAATGAAGAGCGAAAGGCGCAACCGCTGCTGCAATGAAATAGAGTATTATTCCTATAACAATATGCTTGTTTCTGATAATTTTAAATGAGAATCTAAAATATTTCGAACCCTGCTTAATCATCAATCCTGCTATGGCACCAATAAAATTTCCGAAAAGCACCAATAAAATAATCCAAATAGGAGTGTTCATTTTCTACCCCCATATGCAATTAAGAAAATTCCTAAGAACAACAACATTATAGCTATCCATTTGTTAGCAGTCATCACTTCGCTAACAAACATTATTGGAGAAAGCAGGCATACCCATACATAACCAAGAGATATCATTGGCTGTATTACTGAAAGCTGCCCTTTCTTAAGGGCAAATATCATAAGAATTCCTCCAAGGATATAGAATACAAAGCCTAGAAATAGAAATGCATAACTTAACAGCTTCTGATTAGAATAAAACATAACGCTGAATTTCCATATGAACTGGCCTGCAGCAATGAAAATCGTGCAGATGACCATTAAGAATATTGGCTTAAGATAATCAGACAGTTTCATAAAACCTCAAAACAAAAGATTATTTAAATACATATTGGTTTTCAACAGTCATGAAAAAGATTGTCGTGACAGGGGCTGCTGGGCTTGTAGGACAGAACTTAATACCTTTATTGATACAAAAGGGATATTCTGTTGTAGGCATTGATAAGAATAATAACAATCTGAACTTGCTCAAGAAGTTAAATCCTAAAGTTGAAATTATTCATGCAGACATGTCAAAACCAGGATTTTGGGAACTAAATTTTGATAGAGCATACGCAATTGTACAATTACAGGCGCAGATTGCAGCAAAAACCAAAGAACCATTTGAAAAAAACAACATAACAGCAGTGAAAAATGTTGTAAAAGCATGCAAGAAGCACAAGATAAAAAATCTCGTCCATCTAAGCTCTTCAGTTGTAATATCTGTAGCAGATGATGATTATACTAGAACAAAAACAGTTGGAGAGGAAATTGTCAAAAAAAGCAAGATTCCATGCACAATTCTAAGGCCGCCGTTAATGTATGGCTGCTTTGATGTCAAGCATCTTGGCTGGATAGCCAAATTAATGGAAAAATCTCCCATAATTCCAATACCTGGCAAGGGAGATTTCATAAGGCAGCCATTGTATGTCAAGGATATGTGCAAAATAATACTGAAATGCATAGAAAGAGGACCGACAAACAAAATACACAATGTAATTGGGCTTGAAAGAATAAAATATATAGAACTGCTAAGAAAGATTGCAAATAAGAATAACATGAGCAGAATATTTTTGAAGATGCCTACAAGTTTGTTTGGGATTATGATGAATGTTTATGCTTTCATAACGCACAAGCCGGCTTTCACAGAAGACCAGATGAAAGCGTTGATTGCTGGAGATGATTTTCCTGTTGAGGATTGGGAAAAAGAGTTCGGCGTCAAATACACTACATTCGACAAGGGAATCACTGAAACAGTCAAATCTCCCTGCTACAAATACAGGAAAGAGATGATATCACCGCACTAAAATGAGGAAGAAAATAATAATTTTTGGAGGAGGGCTTACAGGGCTGGCTGCTGCAAACATACTTAGCAAAAAGAATGACGTAACAATTCTTGAGAAAGACAAGCAATTAGGCGGGTTGGCTTCATCGTTCGAGATGGATGGA
>CAIVOO010000072.1 GCA_903907555.1 uncultured archaeon
CCAGGAATAGGGAGATTGCTGCGCGCTATGGCGAGGGATTTGGAAAGCGCCCTGATGTCTTGCAGTTTGGTGGGGATATTTATGACTTGGCGAAGCAGGGCGCGACATCTTTCCATTGTTCTGAAGAGCTTTGGAACAATCCGCTAAGCGTTGTCACAGGAATGCGACAGGCAGAGCTTGATTCTTTGCGCCAGGGATGGGATTTGGTGCTTGACATAGACTGCCCGTCATGGAATTTCTCAAGGATTATCGGATGGCTGATAGTAAATTCATTAAAAGAGCATGGAATAAAATCCATTTCAGCAAAATTTTCAGGAAACAAGGGATTCCATATTGCAGTTCCTTACGAAGCCTTCCCAAAAACAATCAACGGAAAGGAAACCAAAAATCTTTTTCCAGAGGCAGCAAGAATAATTGCGGAATATCTTCTAGATTATATTTCAAACAAGCACGTAGAAGTAAGGGGAGAAAAAATTATTTTCGGGAAAAAGTTTGTCATTGATTTCAAAAAACTTAACGAATCGATAGACAAGCCTCTTGTGCAGAATTTCTGCGCAGCCTGCGGCTCAAAAATAAAAGACATAAAGAAATTGCAAATACAATTCATATGCCCTATATGCGAGCATACAGAGAATTCCGACGAGGAAATTGATTACAAGCAGTGCCCGAAATGCAAGAAGTTCATGGAAAGATTGCTGATTGAAGGCGGGCCTGTGTGCAAATGCGGCTCAAGAAAATACAAGCAGAAATTCAATCCTCTAGCAATCATTGAAGTTGACACAATACTTATTGCATCAAGGCATCTTTTCAGGATGCCCTACTCACTGCACGAGAAATCAGGGCTGTCAAGCATTCCAATAAACCCTGATAAAATACTGAATTTTGAAAAAGAGATGGCAGACCCTCAAAAAATAAAGGGCAAGCTGCTTGAATTCATTCCGAAAGAAAAAGTTTCTGAAGGAGAGGCAAACCTTCTTTTCACAAATGCATACGAGTTTTATTTCAACAAGAAAACCAAGGAAGAAAAGATGGAAGGCAGCAAGAAAACAGATTTCGAAGAAATAAAGGATGCTGTTCCAGAAGAGATTTTCCCGCCGTGCATAAAGCTTGGACTGAAGGGTTTGAAGGATGGCAAGAAAAGATTTATGTTTGCTTTAATAAATTTCTTGGCTGTTTCCGGCTGGAGCCATGACAAGATAGAGGCAAGATTAATTGAATGGAACAAGAATAATCCAGAACCACTTAGAGAACACTATATTATAGGGCAGTTAAGGTATACTAAAGTCAAGAAAGAAAAAGTTCTGCCTCCAAACTGTCGAAGCTTCTATCAGGATTTGGGAATCTGCCAGCCAGAAAACTTGTGCGAGAAGATAAAGAATCCAGCGTCATATTCCAGAAGGAAGGCTTTTGCGCTGAGGAGCAATGCAAAGCCTGCAAGAAAAAAAAGGAAAAATTAGCCGTTAAGGACTTCTACTACCTGATCGCAAAGTATTTTTGATGATTCAAATAAATCTCTCCCAGTTATCCATCTAAGCGGTGCAAAGATTGCTGCTTTAACAGCTGATTTTTTCAGCTCGACATTAAGCCTGTAGCCAAGAGCTAATGCGCCTGAAAGGAACACAAGAACAACCAAAGATTTTTCTAAATTGTTTTTGCTGATGTCGACCTCGTTCTGGATTCCGCTCTTTGCAGTTCTCCCAAGAATTTTTACTGCACTTTCCATGCTTGCTCTTGTCTTTTTTATCTGGGTTTTTACAGCAGCCTCTAAATTATTCAATAATGCAGGATCTGTCTGGCTCTCTTTCACAAGCTCCCAGAAAAGAGTCCTTTCTTGCTCAAATAGCTGTATCGACAATGCATTATTTTCGATGCCTTCGAAAAATTTATCCTTGCTGATTTTCTTCATTAAAATTATTTCCTGGTCGAGAGTCTTCCTGAGTTTGTCTAAAATGTCCTTCATTTTTGTTAATTTATCGACGTGTACGCCGTATGTGGCAGCCCAGTACAGTCTTAACTCTTCCTGGAATGCCTGGATTTGCTCTCGAGGAACACCATTCTCTTCAAGAAATTCTGGAACATTATAATTAGAAGTAATCAACCCCAAGTAAAGCTCTATCCTTCCAAATGCGCGATTATATGCATTAAGACCCTGCTCTGCACCCTTGATGCTTTCTCTCAAATCATCTTCTATTATTGGCCTATTGATTTTCTCGAAAGGCAGCTTGTTAACTATGACAATCCTTTGATGAATGCCCTCAATAATAGGAGTAAATTCTTTTATGAACTCATCAATATGCTGATAAGACAATAGAATGCGATTGTTTACTCTGCCTTCGACATATCTTGATATCAAATCATAACTATATTTAGGCGCTATAGGCATAATTATGTTAATGCTTGAAGGTTTATAAAATAATATACTAATATAGTATGAAAGCCATCTTTACAGCAATGTTTATAAAGAGGGCAACAATTTGTCGAGGATAACAAACAAGGATATTTAGTGGCTAAACAAAGCCAATAATTATCACAATTAACTAAACGAGCCTGAAAAAGGGTCTTTCAATAAGAGTTTAGACAAAATCGAACTCGTTCTAACGAAAGACACTAGAAATAGGCTTTTTTGGTGCAAAAAAAGACAGGAAGCTATTAGAAGTAGCTCAAACAGTCAAAAATGCCAAAGATTAGAAATCCGAGAAGAGGGTCAATGCAATTTTGGCCCAGGAAGAGAGCAACCAGACCTTATGCTTATGTTAGAACATGGACTGGAACAGAGACAAAGTTGCTTGGTTTCGCAGGCTACAAGGTTGGCATGACTCATGCGCTGATAACCGATTCTAACAAATTCTCAAAAACAAAGGGCGAGGACATCTCAATTCCATTAACAATCATTGAATGCCCCCCAATAAAGATTGCCGGTGCAGCATTCTACAAAAAAGATGCTTACGGCCTGCATGCTTATTCTCAAATTCTGACAAAAACAGACAAGGAATTGTCAAGAAAAATATCTGTTCAAAAAAAATCCAATGAATCAAAATTAGCAGAGATGGAAAAATCAATCAATGATTTTGCAGATATCAGGGCAGTAGTCTACACCCAGCCAAAAGATGCTGGCATTGGAAAGAAAAAGCCGGAGCTTTTGGAGATGGGAATAGGCGGAAGTGTGCAGGACAAACTGAATTTCATAAAACAGAATTTGGGAAAAGAAGTCAAAGTTTCTGACGTCTTGAAAGAAGGGCAGCAGGTTGACATTCACGGAATCACAAAAGGAAAAGGTTTGCAAGGACCGGTTAAAAGATTTGGAGTTGCAATAAGGCAGCACAAGGCAGAGAAGACAAAGAGAGGCCCTGCAACACTTGGCCCGTGGCATCCGCATCACGGCAATTATAGAGTGCCTCATGCAGGACAGATGGGATATCATCAGAGAACAGAATTCAATAAATGGGTTGTCAAGATTGGAAACAAGCCTGAAGAGATAAACACAAACGGCGGATTCCAGCATTACGGAAATGTCAAAACAGATTATCTTCTTGTCAAGGGCTCTGTAATGGGACCTTCGAAAAGAATGATAATATTAAGCAATGCACAGCGCCCGACAATGAAAATAACGTCTGACGCGCCAAGCATACAATACATTAATGTAAAGACTAACGCTCAATGATGAGGTTATTCCCGGCTGATATATGATGAGTAGGAGTAACTGCTGAGACAAAAATTTATGAAACTGAAAATATACGACGGAAGCAAGGAGTCAGGAAGCAAGGAGCTTCCAAGACAGTTCCAGGAAGAGATAAGGCCTGACGTAATCAAGAGAGCTGTGCTTGCAATCTACGCAAACACAAGGCAGCCTTACGGCACAGACCCAGAGGCAGGCAAGAAGAGTTCGTCAAAGCTTTCAAGAAGAAGGAACGACTGGAAAGGCTCTTACGGGCACGGAATATCAAGAATACCGAGGAAGATACTCAGCAGGAGCGGAACACACTTCAACTGGGCAGGAGCCATGGCGCCACAGGCAGTCGGAGGAAGGACAGCGCATCCGCCTAAAGCAGAAAAAATCTGGGCGCAGAAAGTGAACAAGAAGGAAAGGAAGCTTGCGATAAGAAGCGCGCTTTCAGCAACAGTAATCAAGGACTTGGTAAAACAGAGAGGGCATATTGTGCCTGACAATTATCCATTCATAATCGACTCAAAGATTGAGAAGACAGCAAAAACCCAGGATGCGATAAAGGCATTGGAAAATCTTGGATTAAGCACTGAACTCGAAAGGGTTTCTAAGAGAATAATACGCGCAGGCAAGGGAAAGATGCGCGGAAGAAAATACAAGAGAACAAGAGGCATATTGGTTGTTGTCTCAGAAAAATGCCCGTTCGAGCAGGCAGCAGAAAACATTCCAGGAGTCGAAGTTGCACGAGTGCTGCAGCTAAATGCAGAGATGCTTGCTCCAGGATGCCATATCGGAAGAATGACATTCTTCACAGACGCAGCAGTCGAGCTGCTTGACAAATCAAAATTATTCCTCAACGAAAAATCAGTAAAGGTTGAGAAAAAAGAAACGAAGAAGGTAGCGAAGAAGTAAAATGGCAGTCATAAAATATCCGTTATCAACAGAAAAGTCCATCAGGCTGATGGAGTCGGACAACAAGCTCATCTTTGTAGTTGATAATAGTGCGACAAAGAAAGAAATCAAGAATGCCATCGAAAAGATGTTCAGGGTCAAGGTTGAAAATGTTAATACATCAACCGGCTTTGACGGAAGAAAGAAGGCATACGTGAAACTTAACAGAGAATATCCTGCAATTGATATTGCAACACAATTAGGATTAATGTAAATGGTTCAAAATGGGTAAAAATTTAATACAGCAGAGAAGAGGACGCGGAACGCCAGTGTTCAGGAGCCCGCCCCAGGCAGGCCTAGGCAGGGCAGCCCATAGAGCCCTTGATGAGAAAGAGAAATTTGTCTGCACAGGAACAGTTGTTGACATAGCACACAGCTCAATGCATTCAGCGCCTCTGGCATTCGTAAAATATTCTGACGGAGAAGTTGTCAAGATGGTCGCGCCCGACGGGATAAAGGTTGGCGACAACGTGAATTCAGGTGCATCAGCAGCTGCAGAAAAAGGAAACAGCCTGCCGCTCAGGAACATTCCAGACGGAACACAGATTTACAACATAGAAGCAAATCCTGGCGACGGCGGAAAATTCGTCAGGGCATCAGGCACATTCGCAAAAGTCATATCAAAAACAGACAAAGTAGTGATTGTTGAACTGCCTTCAAAGAAGCAAAAGGAATTTCAGCTTGAGTGCAGGGCAACAATAGGCATAATCGCAGGAGGCGGAAGATTGGACAAGCCTCTCATAAAAGCAGGAACAGCATTCTTCAAGATGAGATCGAGGAACAGGTTCTGGCCTGTTGTCTGCGGACAGTCAATGAACGCAGTTGCTCACCCGCACGGCGGAAAGCGCTCATCAAAGAAGAATTATCCATTCAGCGTTTCAAGAAACACGCCGCCTGGTGCAAAAGTCGGTAGCATAGCATCCAGAAGGACAGGCAGGAGAAAGAAGTAAATGGCAAAAAAAATATTCACATACAAGGGAAGGACAGTTGAGGAGCTCAAGATGATGGACCTTAAAGAGTTATCAACAGTGCTTCCGTCAAGATTAAGAAGGCACATCAAAAGGGGATTCACAGACAAGGAAAAGAACCTGCTCAAGAAAATCAGGGCTAAGAAAGGAAATATTGAAACACATTGCAGGGAAATGATAGTTCTTCCGGAAATGATAGGGATGACTATCAAAGTACATTCTGGAAAGGAATTCCAGCCAGTAATAATTTTAGAGGACATGATAGGGCATGTGCTTGGCGAGTTTGCGCAGACAAGAAGAAGAGTGCAGCACAATGCACCAGGTATCGGAGCCACAAAATCAAGCGGAGCATTATCAGTGAGATAAACATGAAAGGAAATTCATTTCAGGCATACAACAAGGAAACGATGGCAATCGCAATAGGCAGAGATTTGCCGATTTCCACAAAGAATGCAACTGAAGTATGCAAGAGAGTGCGCGGAAAATCCATTGAGAGGGCAAAGAAAATATTGCAGGATGCGATTGAAATGAAGCTTGCAATACCCATGACAAGGTTCAACATAGACAGGGGGCACAAGAAGATTGTCGGTCCTGGAAGATACCTGCCAAAAACATGCATGGAGATATTAAGGATAATCAAGCTTGCAGAAGCGAACGCGCATCAGAAAAACTTAGACTCGTTGGTATTAAGGCACATAAACGCGCACAAGGCAGCAACACCTCACCACTATGGAAGACATAGAGGAAGAAAGATGAAGAGAAGCCACATCGAAGTTGTCGTAGAGAAAGTTGAGAAAAAGGAGAAGTCCAAATGATTGAGAGAAAATTTGTCACGCAAAGGATTAAGGATTTCATGATTCAGGAATACATACTTAAGTCAATATCAAAATCCGGAATCAGCCACACAAGAATGCAGCTGACCCCTCTCGGAGAAAAAATAATAGTCTATTCATCAAGGCCAGGCCTTGTTGTTGGAAAGAGCGGAAAGAACATACAGAAACTGACTCATGATCTAAAAACAAAATTCAACCTGGAAAATCCTCAGATTGAACTCAGCGAAATAGATGATCCGAGATTAGAGCCTCAGATTGTTGCTGACAGGATGGCATCAAGCCTTGAGCAGTTCGGCTCAAAGAATTTCAAAGGAACTATGCATAGGGCAGTCCAGGACTGCATGTCAGCAGGAGCGCTTGGTGTGGAGATTGTGCTCGGCGGAAAAATCCCGAGCAGCAGAGCAAAATCGTGGAGAGTCCTTTCAGGATACATGAAAAAATGCGGGGATGTAAGCATATCGCAAGTCAAGAAAGCGTACAGCACAGCATTGCTGAAGACAGGAGTTATAGGATTAAAGGTAAGCATAATGCCTCCTGGAGTAGTGCTTCCTGACGCAGTCAAAATCAGAACAGAAGAAGAGCTTAAAGAGCTCAACAAGCCGGAGATAAAAGAAGGCAAGGAAGAGAAGAAAGCAGAGAAGACGGAAGAAAAGCCCAAGAGAAAAAGGGCTCCGAAGAAAAAAGAAGTGAAAGAAGAGCCAAAACCGGAAGCAAAAGAAGAAGTTAAAAAAGAAGAAGTCAAGGAAGAAGTAAAAAATGAAAGCTAAAGAACTGGCAGGACTTGAAATGGGAGACCTTAAAACAAGGCTCGCAGAGCTTGAGAAGGAGCTTATCAAGCTGAATGCCCAAGTGGCCACAGGAACAATGCCCAAAAGCCCAGGCCAGATAAGAAGCACAAAGAAAACAATCGCGAGAATAATCACAATCTTAAAACAAAAGGAAAAAACCAAGGAGGCTAAGAAAACCAAATGAGTGCAATATGCTCAACTTGTGGATTACCAAAAGAGCTGTGTGCATGCGAGACAATAGCGAAAGAAAGCCAGAAAATAACTGTGAGTCTCGATAAAAAACGATTCGGAAAGGAATACACTGTCATCAACGGCATTGATTTGAAGCAAATTGATGCCAAGGAGCTCGTGAAGAAGCTCAAGAATTCCCTTGCGTGCGGAGGCACGATAAAAGAAGGAAGGATTGAACTTCAGGGCGATCATAGGAAAAGCATGCGTAAGGTGCTTACGGATGCAGGGTTCGCGCCTCATACAATAGAAGTGTTATGAAGCGCACATCAAAAGAGCAGCTGATTGGAAAGGCTGCCACAATCGTGAAGGCGAATAACAAATCAAATGTTGGATTTGCTGGAAAGATTGTTGATGAGACAAAGTACACAATCACGCTCCTGACGAAAAAGGGAGAAAAGAAATTCGTCAAGAGCCAAATCGCGCTTGAGACAGGCGAAAAAATAATCCAGGGAGAAGAGCTTGTCGGAAGGATTGAAGAGCGCCTGAAAAAGTGAAAATCATGGAAAAAGCAAAAAACATCGGAATGAAAACAGAAGCTCCAAAAGGAGCATGCACTGACAAGAAATGCCCTTATCATGGAAATGTCCAGATACGAGGAAGG
The DNA here is from genome assembly GCA_903907555.1 of uncultured archaeon. GTDB lineage: Archaea > Nanobdellota > Nanobdellia > Woesearchaeales > CAIVOO01 > CAIVOO01. The sequence continues at coordinate 8,037 of CAIVOO010000072.1, forward strand.
ATATTCCAGGGACTTGTAACAAATGCAAAAGTTGCCAGAAGCGTTTCAGTAGAATGGGACAGGCTCAAGTTCCTACCAAAGTATGAGAGGTATGAAAAGAAAAAGACAAGGATTCACGCTCACAATCCGCCGTGCATAGACGCAAAGGCTGGAGACAAGGTCACAATAGCTGAGTGCAGGCCGCTCAGCAAGACAAAAAATTTCGTTATTGTAGAGAAGCTGTAAAATGTTAGGACTAAAATCGAGGATACCGAAAGCATTGCCCCACGGCGCGTGGGTAGACGCATGCGACAATTCAGGAGCGAAGGTAGTCAAGATAGTCTCAGTCATAGGCCACAAGACAACAAAAGGAAGATACCAAGAAGCTGCGGTTGGCGATTTAATCTTGGTGGCAGTCAAGAGCGGAAAGCCTGAAATGAGAAAGCAGGTTGTCTACGCTGTTGTCGTGCGCCAGAAGAAAGAATTCAGAAGGGCAGACGGGATGCGTGTCAAGTTCGAAGACAACGCAGTAGTCGTGTGCAAGGATGAAAAAGGAAATCCGAAAGGAACAATATTCAAGGGGCCGATTGCAAAGGAAGTTGTCGAAAGATGGCCTGCGATTGCAAAGGTAGCGAGCGTGATTGTGTAAAATGATAGAATTTTCAAAAACATGGAAATCGAGCAGCAAGCCGAAGAAGCAGAGGAAGTACATAGCAAACCTGCCAATGCATCTTAGGAAGAAAAGATTGTCTGCGCATCTTTCAAAAGAGCTTCAGGAGAAATACAAAAAAAGAAACATAACAATCAGGAAGGGCGATAAAGTCAAGATTGTGAGAGGGCAGTTCAAGGGCAAGACAGGGGCTGTCACAGTTGTGAACACAAAGCTTGGAAGAATATTTGTCGACGGAATTGACAGAAACAAGATTGATGGAAGCAAGTCATTTTTCAAGATACACCCTTCAAATGTCATAATAACAAGCATGAATACAGAAGACAAGAAAAGAATAAAATCAAAGGAGAAGTAAAATGCCAAAGAATCATCTTAAAAGAATAAGCGTGCCAAGGACCTGGCTGATCGAGAGAAAGAGAAACACTTGGATAACAAGGCCAAACTGCGGAGCGCATTCATTAAGCCAGGGAACATCAGTAAACACCCTGTTGAAGGAGATGCTTGAATTTGCAAAGACATCAAGGGATGTCAAGAACATAGTTTACAAGAAAACTGTTCTTGTTGACGGAAAGAAGATTGACGACTTCAGGTTTAATGTCGGATTAATGGATGTAATAGAATTCCCGGACATCAAAGAGTCTTACAGGATAATAATCAACAAGCAAAACAAGTTAGTTGCTATCAAAAATACTCACAGCGAAAAGCCGTGCAAGATAGTTGGAAAGAAGAAGATTGGAAAACTTTTCCAGCTGAATCTTTTTGACGGAAAGAACATACTCACAGACAACAACGACTACAAGGTGAATGACACAATCGTCATAACACTGCCTGACAACAAGATAAAATCACATCTGCCTTTCAAAACAGACATGCTCGGCTACCTCACTGGCGGGAACCATGTGGGAGAGGTTGGAAACATTGAGCACATAGACCGGGAAAATGTAAGATTAAAGACAGAGAACGAGACGTTCGAGACAAAAAAAGAATATGTCTTTGTTATAGGAAAGGATAAGCCAGCAATCAACTTAACATGAACTCAATGAAAAATCTGCGGATAGCGAAAGTCACACTTAATGTCGGCGCTGGAAAAAGCCAGGACCGACTTGACAAGGGAATCAAGCTAATCAAGATGCTTACAGGCATAGAGCCTGTGAAGACAGTCACTCAGAAAAGATTGGCAGCCTGGGGATTAAGGCCAGGACTTCCAATAGGATGCAAAGTCACCCTGAGAGGAGAGCCTGCAAAATCAATAATGAAAAGAATGCTTGAGGCAAGGGATAACAAACTGACATACAGCCACATTGACAATGAAGGAAACGTGGCTTTTGGACTGCATGAGTACATTGACATTCCAGAAGCGAGGTATGATCCTGAAATAGGAATAATGGGATTGCAGCTTTGCGCAACAATCGAAAGGCCTGGCTACAGGATAAAAAACAGAAAACTGCGCCAGAAATCAGTGCCTGCCAAGCACAGAATTAAGAAAGAGGAAGTTATAGAGTTCCTCAAGAAAGAATTTGAAGTCAAATTCGAGGAGGAAGAGTCAGCATGACCACAAGCAATTACACTAAAATATTCAACCAGCTTCAGGCGAAGCCCATTAAGATGCAGAAGTATCTTAAGCACAGCACTCCGAAGAAGAGAAGCTGCGGGCTTGCAAACAGGAAATGCAAGCGCTGCGGAAGAATCGGCGGGCACATAAGCAAATATGGATTGGATTTTTGCAGGCACTGCTTCAGGGAAATAGCGCCGCAGCTCGGATTCAAGCAGTATAGTTGAGGATAAAATGACACTTAATGACCCATTAGCAAATGCATTATCAACAATAATTAATAGTGATAAGGTTGGAAAAAAGGAAGTAATGATAAAACCGACATCAATCGTGATAAAGAGAGTTCTCCAGCTGATGCAGGACAACCAGTATGTTGGCTCGTTCATAGAAGTTGAGGATACAAAAGGAAATTATCTTGCGCTAAATTTGCTCGGAAATCTAAACAACTGCAGCGTAATAAAGCCAAGACATGCAGTTTCCAAGGATGATTTTGAGAAATTCGAGAAAAGATTTTTGCCAGCCAAGAATTTCGGAATGCTCATAGTATCGACGCCTCAGGGCATAATGACCCACACAGAGGCAAAAGAGAAAAAAATCGGCGGAAAGCTGCTGGCATACTGCTACTAAACATGAAAATCAAAGAGCTTAAAGAAACAGTGAACCTTGACGGAGCTACTGCATCATTCGCAGACAAGATTTTGTCAGTAAAAGGACCGACTGGAGAAATAAAGAGAAAATTCAACGAGACTGGAATGGAAATAAAGATTGATGACAACAAAATATTTGTCCAGTCAAAAAAAATCAACAAGCACCAGAAAATAAAAGTCTGCACAGCAGCAGCGCACATAAAAAACATGGTAAGGGGCGCAAAGCAGAAATTCGTATACAAGCTCAAGATATGCTCAGGACATTTCCCGATGAATGTCAGCGTGAGCGGAAACACTTTCACAATAAAGAACTTCCTGGGGGAGAAAGTCCCTAGGGAGATGAAATTCAACCAGACAGTTTCAGTAAAAATTTCAGGGGCAGAGGTTACTGTCGAAGGAAACGACCTGGAGCTTGCAGGGCAGACAGCTGCAGCAATCGAGCAGCTGACAAGAATAACAAACAGGGACAGGAGAATATTCCAGGATGGAGTATACATAACAAGCAAACCGTAAAATGGCAAACGAAAACTTACTCAAGCTTAGAAAGCAGATAAAAAGCAGGAAGCCTGCATACAATAGAGAGGATTCCCACAAAAAGGCAAAGCTGGAGGGGCTTGGATGGAGAAGGCCGAAAGGGCACCATTCAAAGATGAGGCACGGCATCAAGGGAAAGAACAAGCTTATAGAAGTCGGCTATGGAAGCCCAAGAGCTGTAAAGGGCCTGCATAAATCAGGGCTTAGGGAAGTTCTCATACACAATGTCAATGAGCTTGAAAAGATAAAATCAAAAGAAGATGGTATTGTCATAGCATCTGTCGGATTAAGAAATAAGATGGACATAGTAAGAGAAGCTGAAAAGAAAAAACTCACAATCCTGAATTTGAAGAATCCTTCAGAATTCCTGAAGAAATCTGAAGAGCTCCTCAAGAGCAGGAAGGAATCTAAGCAGGAAGTCTCGAAAGAGAAAAAAGAAAAGAAGAGTGTCGAGAAAAAGGTTGAAGAGCTTAGTGAAGAGGAGAAAAAGATTCAGGAGAAGAAAGAGAAGGATAAGCTGTTGACCCAGAAGATGTGATGAAAGATGAAACTTAATGTTCAAAAAAGATTGGCAGGAGAAGTGCTTAATTGCTCTCCGAAAAGGTGTTGGTTTGATGAAGAACACCTTGAGGACATAAAAGGAGCCATAACAAAAGCGGATATCGCATCCCTTGTCAATGATGGAGTCATAGTTAAGATACAAAAAAAAGGAATATCAAGATTCAGGGCCAGAAAAATTGCAATGCAGAAAAAGAAGGGCAAGAGAAAAGGTGTTGGTTCAAGAAAAGGAAGGAAGACCGCAAGAACACCATCAAAGGAATCCTGGATAAACAGGGTAAGGCTTCAGAGAGAGTTCCTGCAATACCTGAAAACAAAGGGATTGATAACCCCGCAAGTTTTCAGAGATCTTTATATGAAATCCAAAGGCGGATTTTTCAGAAGCAAGAGGCACGTACAATTATACTTAGAAGAGAAGAGACTGGTACAGAAGTAAAATGAAAAAAATAACAGCAACCTACAGGGTGGATTACAGGAGAAAAAGGCAGAGTAAGACTAATTACAGAAAGCGCCTGAACATCCTGAAGACAGAACACCCAAGACTTGTAATCAGGAAATACTCAAAGAATTTCATAGTCCAGCTTGTGCAGTACAGCCCTGACGGAGACAAAGTGCTTGCAGGAGCAAGCGCCAATAATTTAAGGAAGCTTGGCTGGAACGCAGGGACAGGAAACTCTCCAGCAGCATACCTGGTTGGTTACATAGTTGGAAAAGATGCTGTAAAGAAAAATCATAAGGAGGCAGTCCTTGATCTTGGATTGCAGGTATCCACAAAAGGCTCAAGAATTTACGCAGGGCTGAAAGGCGCCTTAGATGCAGGAATGAGCATAAATCACAATCCAGAAATGATTCCGAGCGAAGACAAAATCAATGGAAAGCAGATTGATGCTTACAAGAAGAGCGGACTATCAAAATTATTTCAGGAAGTTAAAGGAAAATTAAAGTGAGAATATGGAAACAGAAGAAAAGGATGTAATAATACCAGAACCAGAAGAAAAGATTGCTGCAGTTTCGAGAGATAAATCCTCATTTGACATGCTAGCATGGCAGCCAAAAACTGCAATAGGCAAGAAAGTGAAGAGCGGGGAAATAACAGACATAGCACAGATATTTGATTCTGGCTCGATAATAAGAGAAGCTGAAATAGTCGATGCACTGCTTCAGAATATGGAGAATGATTTGCTATTGATAGGACAGGCAAAGGGAAAGTTCGGTGGAGGACAGAGAAGAGTATTCAGGCAGACCCAGAAGAAGACGAAAGAGGGAAACAAGCCACACTTCACAGCCCTTGCAGTTGTTGGAAACAAGAATGGATATGTTGGAATAGGCTTAGGAAAAGCAAAGGAAACAGTTCCGGCAAGAGAAAAAGCCTATAGAAATGCAAAATTAAATCTGATAAAAATCATGCGCGGATGCGGCTCATGGGCATGCGGTTGCGGACAGTCGCACACAGTGCCTTTCAAAGTCAAGGGCAAGGCAGGCTCTGTAGAAGTTGAGCTTATGCCTGCTCCAAAAGGTTCAGGCCTTGTTATTGAGAAGGAATGCCAGAAGATTCTGACGCTCGCAGGCATCACAGATGTCTGGTCAAAATCTGACGGAAACACGACAACAAAGATGAATCTTGTGTTTGCATGCTTCAATGCATTAAAGAACTTGATGCACGTCAAAATAAATGAAAATTTGAAGAATAAATTAAGCATATGCGAAGGTAAGGCAGAAAATGTCAAGTAAAAAAGTAGCAGTAGTCAGGATTTGCGGTCAGACCAGACTAAATGAGAAGGTCAAACGAACTCTCACACTATTGAATCTGCACAGAAAATTCAGCTGCGCAGTTTTTGACAATACACCATCAGTAATGGGCATGCTCAAAAGGATTGAAACATTCATAACATATGGAGAGATAAGCGACGAAGTCTACAAAACACTTGTCGAAAAGAGGGGGCAGAAAACCAAAGATGGATTGAAGCCTTTCTTCAGATTAAGCCCTCCATTGAAAGGATTTGAAAGAAAAGGGACAAAGCATCCATTTGCGATGGGCGGAGCCTGCGGCAACAGAGGAGACAAGATGGATGCGCTCTTGAAAAGGATGATATAAAATGACAGTCAACAAAAGAAGAAAATTTTCCAGGCAAAGAGGAAGCTGGACCCATGGCTGGGGAGAAAAGAAAAAACATAGAGGAGCAGGTAGCCGTGGCGGTCGAGGATTAGGCGGTTCTGGCAAGAGAGGAGACGCAAAGAAGCCGTCATTATGGAAAGACCCTCATTACTTCGGAAAGAAAGGATTCGTAAAGAAGGGAGTTTCTGTTGATATTCGCGCAATAAACATAAAGGATTTAGAAGCAAGATTTGAGAAATACGAGAAAGACAAGAAAATTAATAAAGAGGGCGATTCTTACAAGGTTGTGCTTGAGGATCTTGGATACAACAAGCTGTTAGGAACAGGAGAGCCCTCAAGGAAATATCACATTACAGTGCCGTACGCATCAAAGTCTGCAGTTGAAAGGATAAAAAACGCAGGCGGCGACGTAGTGCTGCAGTAAATTTTTGAGAGGTCAGATGAGCTTTACAGACATAATTAATAATTTGCCTGAGATAGCAGCGCCAGCTCAAAAGAAACTTTCTTTCAAGGAGAAGCTTAAGTGGACGCTTCTTGTTTTGGCATTATTCTTCATTCTTGGAATGATCCCTCTGATAGGGCTTGGGCAAAACGCCCTGCAGCAGTTCGAATACTTGTCATTGATTTTAGGAGCAGAATTCGGCTCGATAATATCATTAGGTATTGGTCCGATAGTTACAGCATCCATTGTTTTGCAATTATTGAACGGTTCAGGCATTGTAAAGTTTGATTTGACTTCGCATGAGGGAAAGAGGAATTTCCAGGCAACCCAGAAGGCGCTTTCAATATTCTTCATATTATTCGAAGGAGCAATTTATGTTTTAATGGGAGGACTTGCTCCACCACCAGAATTAGCAGGCACTGGAGTTTACAGGATGCTTGAGCTGCTGTTAATTGTCCAGCTATTTATTGGCGGTATCATAATTATGATTATGGACCAGATTACAACCAAGTGGGGATTTGGCTCTGGAGTATCATTATTCATCGCAGCAGGAGTTTCAAAAACTGTTGTTGTAAGATTGTTAAGCCCTTTTGACAGCACAGGAGCAGCATTTGGATATCCGTTTGGAACAGAATCAGCTGTAGGGCAAATATGGCAAATGTTCTACGGACTTGCTGAAGGCAAGCCAGAAATATTTATCCTTGCATTAAGCGCAGTAGCTGCTACATTCCTTGTGTTTGCAGTCGCTGTATATGCGCAGTCTATGAAAATTGAGATTCCGCTATCATTTGGAAGAGTTAGGGGCCATGGAATAAGATGGCCGTTGTCATTCATTTACACATCAAACATCCCTGTCATTTTAATATCTGCTTTGATAGCAAACATACAGCTTTGGGCCAGGTTATTGCAGAACTGGGGGCATCCGCTGTTGGGAACTTTTTACGGAAATTCGCCAGCGAGCGGATTAGTGGCATGGCTCAGCCCTCCAAGGATTGTTGAAAAGATAATAACAGGAAGCTTTACAGGGATAGATATAGGGCATTCATTTGCGTACATATTATTTTTAATAGCTGGTTCTGTTGTTTTTAGCATCTTCTGGGTTCAGACTTCTGGAATGGATGCAAGAAGCCAGGCAAAACAGATAATGTCTTCTGGACTGCAGATACCAGGATTCAGGAGAGATGAAAGAGTTCTTGAGAGAATACTGGAAAGGTATATCGGACCATTGACTGTCATGGGTGCAATCACTGTAGGACTGCTAGCTGCGCTTGCAGACCTGTCAGGAGCGCTTGGGCACGGAACAGGAATACTGCTTACTGTAATGATTGTTTACAGATTATATGAAGACATTGCAAGGCAGCACCTTTATGATATGAATCCTATGATGAGAAAATTCATGGGGGAGTAAATTGATTCTTGATTATTTTCTTCAGCTTCCTCTTTTAGTGATAATAATTCTTGTTTCGTTATTGATAACATTAATTTCTACAATAGCATACAAGTATCTCACAAATCAGACAGAGATGAAATCCCTGAAAGATGACATAAAAAAGCATCAGGATGAGATGAAGACTCACAAGAACAATCCTAAAAAAGTCATGGAGATTCAGAAAAAAGCTATGGAGAAGAACTTCAGGTACATGGGGCAGTCCATGAAGCCTATGCTGATAACTTTCCTTCCCATAATACTTGTTTTTGCATGGCTTAACCAGGCGGTTGCTTATGAGCCTTTAATGCCTGGGCAGGATTTTACAATAACAGCAAGCTTTGACAAGTATGCTGGAAATGCGACATTATCAAGCATTGAAGGATTGACAATAAAAGATTCCACACAGAATGTTGTTAACGGAACAGCATCTTGGATAGCCAATGGAAAGGCTGGAGAATATTTGCTTTCAATGAATGTCGGAGGTAGGGCTGTAGACGCAGGAAAAGTCATAGTAACAGACCAGAAAAAATATGCTCTTGTGCTGCAGAAAATAAATGACAACAACCTGAAAACAATAGTTCTTCCAAACAAGCCAACAAAGCCGTTCGGCTGGGGATTCAACATATTCGGCTACAGGCCAGGATGGCTGATGACTTACATCATATTCTCGATAGCGTTCTCTATGGGATTAAGAAAGGTTATGAAGGTTTACTGAATTATTTTCTATAATAAAATTTCATCAATATCAGGGTTATTACGAAAACCAATATCACAGCATTTGCTATTATGAACGTAAAGTCAGAATTGAAAATTCCGTAGAGAATCCATAACAAGACTCCTATTCCTACAATCACTAAAAAGCTTGTTGAAAGGTCCTTAAGACTTTTCGTACGATATCCCTTGATTATTTGAGGAATATAGCTTGTTGTTACAAGCAATGTTGCTATTATGGCAATAACTTCTTTTATCATAGCTTCAACAACTTCTTCATCTGCTCTTTGTCAAAGCCTATAATAATTGTTCCATTGATATCAACAACAGGAACTCCCATCTGCCCTGATTTCATTATCATCTCCTGCGCCTTTACCCTGTCTTTTGAGACGTCGATGTCTTCGAATTTCACTTTGTTCTCTTTCAGGAAATCCTTTGCCATATGGCAATATGGACAGCTTGGCGTACTGTAGACTGCGACTTTATTCTCGATTTTCTTTGCTGGCATCTTAACCTCCTGCTAATTTCTCATCTATAACTTTCTTGAAGTTCTCATAGCTCCTGTCTTCAAGCTTAACTCCATTTATGAATACTGTCGGAGTTCCTTCAATTCCTTTGTTTACTCCTTCATTGATGTCTGCTTCGACTTCATTCTTTTTAGCTTCTGAATCAAGGCACGCGTTGAATTTTGCTGTGTCTAAGCCAATGCCTGCTGCTAATTCTTTAAGTGTTGACTTAGTCAAATCTTTAGGGCTTGTGAACAATACATCATGGTATTCCCAGAATTTGCTTTGGTCATTTGCGCATTCTGCTGCAAGAGCTGCTCCCATCGCATACTCGTGTATTGTGACTAATGGAAAATTATAATACTTGAAGCTGATCTTGTCCTTGTATTCTTCCTTTATTGATTTTATTGTGGGAAAAAACCTTCTGCAGGCAGGGCATTGGAAGTCTGAGAATTCAACAACCTCAACCTTGGAAGTCGCATCTCCCCAGACTGCCGGCGGAGTGTTGATTGTCGGATACGAAGGCTTTGAAAAAAATATCAGATAAACTGCCAATAAAACAGCTATTGCTATTCCAACATAAAAATACATCATTAAAGTTTTTTTCTTTATCTTTGCCATAACAAATCACCTTTTCTATTATTATTTAAGTTTTATGCTTCTCCGATTAACATACCACAACATGAATGCTCCTACAATAAACATTATTGAGCATATTATCTGTCCCATTGAAAAATACTTGAAAAAGAATCCTAACTGTTCGTCTGGCTGCCTGAAGAATTCCATTATGAATCTTAGCCCTCCGTACATTGTAACAAACAGCCAGAATAAAGTTCCCTTTGCAAGCTTCTTGCTGCTTTTCAGATTCCAGAGGACTGCGAATATCATCAGATTCTTGAATGATTCATACAGTTGCGATGGATGCCTGAATCCTTCAACTCCAGGGAACTTTACGCCCCAAGGCATTGTTGTTATTCTTCCATAAAGCTCCCCATTAATGAAATTTGCAACTCTTCCTATCGCAAATCCTAAGGCTGCAGGTATTGCAACAATATCTGCTACGTCGTAAAAATGCAAGCCCTTTTTTCTCGCAAAATAGTAGAATGCTATAAGCGCCCCAAGAAATCCGCCGTGGAATGACAATCCGCCATGCCATACTGCAATCATTTCAAACGGGTTTTGCAGATAAAATTTTAGGTTGTAAATAAGTATGTATAATATCCTTGAGCCAATAACTCCAAAAATTGCTATATAGAAGAACAAGTCTGCAGAATCATCTTTTGTAAGCTTTAGTCCCCTTAGTCTTGCTAAATATGGGAACATAAAATATCCGATCAGGAACCCTACAAGAAACGCCAACCCATAATACCTTATCTCTAAGGGGCCTAAATGCACCAGGACAGGGTCTATGTTTGAATAAAACACCATTTTAGCTTGATGTTAGGATTTATATATAAAAATGCTTCTTTTTAAGGAAAGCTTTATATATAAGTATCTATTACACAGTAACAACAAATTCGGAGTGCTAAAAATGACCAGGAAAAACACACCAAAAATATTCTTTATATTATTGGCTATGCTTTTATTGTTTAGTCTATCAACATACGCATTGAAGGAAGATTTCTATGCATACGCATCAAGCCCAGAAGTAAGCGCATGCGCATGCGACATCACAGCAGAAACTGTTATTGTGAAAAATATGGGAGATATTCCAAGCACATACACTCTGTCGCAGGAAGGCAATGGCGCTAGTTATGCTCAGCTAAGCGAGACTGTTTTTGAGCTCAATCCTGGCGAGACAAAGAAAGTACAGCGCTTCATATCAATGCCTTGCTCAGCGCGCGGAAGTTATGATTTAAGCACCCTGATAAAAACACAGTTTGATAAGGCCAAAAGAATCGACCAGAAAATAGCTGCAGGAAACTGCCCAAATGTTCAGTTAACTGCAAAGCAAAGCGCTTTCGAGAGCTGTCCGGCGACACAGCTTGTCTATGAATTCACACTCACAAACACAGGACAGCATTCTGAATTATTCAGACTGAATGTTTCTAAATATAACAAATATACTCAGTTCAGCGAGAACACAGTATTGCTTGATTCTGGAAAATCACAGAAAATGTTCCTGTATCTGAATCTGCCTGCCGAAGTTTATGGCGATGTCCAATTCAACCTTCAGGCGTTGGCAGACCAGACACAATTCTTAGGAGAAATACCATTACAGGCCAAGATTAACAAGTGCTATGATTATGACGTAATTGCAGAAAATATTTCTGTATGCAACCAGGAAAAAGGAACATTCCTCATTGGAGTCAATAACACAGCAGACATAGCAAACTCTTACAATATTGAATTTGACAGCCCCAAGTTCGCAAAACTGCAGAACAGCACATTGTTTGCATGGCAAAAGGGCGAGGGAAAGACATTTTTAGATGTTAACGCATTGAATGTTGCTGCTGGAACATACAACAGCACATTAAAAGTGCAGTCTTTAAGGGGAGATGTTGTAAAAGTAGCAACACTGCCAATAACTGTCGAGAATTGCAATTCATTTGACATGCAGGCAGGAACAATGAGTCTTGTCAGCTGCGAAAGCAATTCCCAAGATATCACACTGAAAAATACAGGAACAAAGGATAGAACAATAATAATAAATGTTTCTGGAAATGATTTCTTCAAGCTAAGCAAGAGCTCAGCCACAATAAAAGCCGGAGAATCTGAAAAGATCCAATTGACAGCAGATGTTCCATGCAATGCCACAGGCAGAGCACAGGCAACAGTAACTGCCAACATAGGATATACGGTTTCGAAAGAATTCAAGCAGAAATATGTGATAACACCAGTCGAACAGGCCCATCTTGTAGACATTAAACTTGATAAGCTTACAATAGGCGGGGAATCATCTGCAAAAGCATCAATAA
>CAIVOO010000073.1 GCA_903907555.1 uncultured archaeon
GTATGAATTTCATCAATAAACAGGACAACGCCCTTTTTGGCTTCAAGCTCCTTGAGCTTAGCAATTCGCTCATTCGGGCTTAGCTTCTTCAAATCCTGCATTTCGTCTGGCATAGAAGGAAATAAGCTTCATTATTTTAAAAAGGTTGTTGAGAATTGTTCATGAGGAAAGGTTTATATATTAATATAGAGTAGCATTGCATTAAGATGAGCAAAGCACAAATAACAATATTTATCATAATTGGGTTGATTATTTTAGGCGGTGCAACGGCGTATTTCTTCCTTCAGGAAAAATCAATACCTGAAGCAAGGCCACCATCTGATGTGGAGTCAAGCGTGACTACTTTCATGCAGACTTGCCTTCAGAATACTTTATCAGAAGGCATAAAATCAGTTTCTGAGCATGGCGGATACATAACGCCTGTACCTGTTCCATATGTTACATTGGGAACACAAGATGTCAATGCAATATTATACACAAGAGGCAATGCTTCTGCAAACATCGCTAAAGACAATATTGAGAGAGAGCTAAGCATATACCTTTTATCAAAGCTTGACAGCTGCACAAACAATTTCGCAGATTTTACGAAACAGGGATTGACAATCGAGACGATTCCTGCGCAGACAAATCTTGCCGTGACAATCTATCCAGACAATGTCGCAGTGCAGGCAGATTATCCGATGACAATAACGCAGACGAACAGCAAGTATGGATTAAAGACATTCAAGACAAGCGTTCCAGCAAAGCTTGGAAAATATGTTGACATAGCAAATGCCTTGATTGAGGAGCAGAACGCGAATCCATATCAGGTGTGCATAAGCTGCCTGTCGAAATCAGCGCTGACAAACGGCTACCTATTCAATCTAATAGTTGGGGGAAACAATACATACATCGTCCAACTGATTCCCACGGAAATAAACGAGAAGCCATTCTATTACGCAATGGTGATGGCTGAGCGAGGTGAAGCATGAGGAAGATATTTTGTTTGATGGTGATGATGATATTATTTAGCGTTAGCTTGGCGGTGGCGCAAGGTGAAGCAGGACAAGACTGCTCAGTTTACGAAGGGGGTGTTTGTCCTGAGCAGAAAACTCCACAACAACAAAATTTCGATCAGAAGATGACAGATTTCGGAATCCAAGGATGCACTCAAGCCGCATGCACATGTACAGGTGATTCTTGCACGATATCTTCTGGAACTGCTGATCTCAACAATTTGGCAGAAGGCAAGACAGTGAACCTAAATTCTGGCGCATCAGCTAAATTGGGCGGAGCGACAATAGAAGGACCTGCAACGGTTTCAGGAAATAAAGTAATCATAAATAAAGGAAAAGCAACTGTGCCTGATCGCAGTGGCGGACCAATAGATACTGTTATTACTGGAGATATTGAACTAACTAGAAATTCTGAAGGAAATTGGGAATCATTCACAATTCCTTCTGCAAAATCAGCTGAAATACAAGGTATAAAACTTACCAGTACAGGAGGACCTGTTACTTACGATACTGTTACTAGAATGTATACGACTGATAAAGCAACTCTTACCGGGCCTGATAATAAGCCAATCTCTTTACCAGAATTTACCGGAACCATAAAAAGTTCAGGGAATCTTTTTGATGTATCAGGGCACTATACAGGAAATCCCCCAACCATTCCAAATGGGGTCACTTTACCTTCAAATGATGTGTATGTTAAGGCAATATTTGATGATGGAAACTTGCCTGATTATACATTTGTAGGAATTGATGGAATGACTGTGCCTGCTTCTGGAGCATCTGCGAATTATCACGTTTCTACTCTTTCAGATGCCAAGGTTCCAGAAACTTTTACTGTGACTTTATCTGACAAGAAAACAGCAACATGTTTCCCGTACCAAGGGTGCGATTTTGAACTTGATAGCGATGGAACTCATATAACTCCTGAGAAAAATTCTGTTTTGTCGTTAAAAACACCTTCCGGACCAATAGTTGCTTCAACTTCTGATAGAATCGGCAAATGTCAATCACCTTGTGTTGATGGAAATGAAGGAACAATGACTATTGGTGGTGGGGCAAGTGCTTATATGCCTTCCAATGGTATGTATGCAAAAACAGAAGATGGTGGAAAAGTTGATGTACAGCAGTCAACTGATGGATTCAATTTCGCTGATATGAATGGAGTTTGTGAAGTGTCTACAGGTAATGGATATGCTGTCACTAATGATCCTAAAAGTGGCAATACATACTTATATGATGATACAGCACAGAACGCAGCTGCGATACAGAAATTAAAGGATGGCACGGGAATACTTCCAGCAATATACAATTCACAACAAACCCCTACAAGTCCTGAACAAGAAAGATTCAACAAGATGATTGGAATAACCAGTGATACTGGAGTAACTGTTCTGGCTGAATCTTCGCCAGGATTTTTAGATTCTATTAAAAATTACTTTAATCAGCGAGGAATGACTCCTGAAGAAGCTGCTAAGAAGGTTCAAGAGGATTATGAAAAAGCTTTAGCAGCTTCTGAAAAGCCCAGTGTTGTTGAAAATGGAGCTTATTATATTGGTGCTGGGATTGCACCGGTGTTTAAGGAAAGCAAATTAACTCCAGAGCAGATTGAAGCTGCTGCTTCAGAAGTAAATCCTAAAAACGTCGAAAATTTTCTGAAGGTTGCTGGGTTACAGCCTAACGGTAAGCCTGTGGCTGTTGTAGCTCAAAAGGATGAAACAGGTAAAAATAATATTGAAGGTGGAATAAGCGATGCAAAAGACAGCTCAAAGGCGTCAACGACTGGCCCGCCAACAGAAAAAGATAATTTTTATTTCACTTGCGCTGGTAATGTAGAACCTTTGGCAAATACTTTCGCTGAAAGCTGCGGGAGAGAAGGAACTGCTGATTATGCTGGATGCAGGGCAAGGTATTTAGACGCTAGATGCACTAA
>CAIVOO010000074.1 GCA_903907555.1 uncultured archaeon
CATGTTCCTACAATAAACAATGCTGCTTCTGTGAAATCTGTCCGTCTTGAAGAAAATCCTGTAATAAGCTCAAAAATTGATAATCTTGTTAATGACACTGATGCGCTTTCTCAGACTGCAATGCTTGAGCTCGAAAAATCAAAAACACCGACTTCAACAATTATAAAAATACTTTCTGCAGGGCTTCTTGGAAAAGGCTCACAAAGAAAACTTGTTCCAACCCGCTGGGCAATAACTGCTGTTGATGATACAATCAGCAAAGAAAAACTAAAGAAAATAAAATATCTGCCAGAAATATCAAATATCTTAGTTTTTACAGCAGAATATCTTGGAAATCATTATGAATTCCTGCTTTTGCCTGATAAATTTTCATTTGAAGTTATAGAAATCAACAGCACTCAACCAGAAAACAGCTGGCATGATTACGAGGGTTTTTCTTCAAGAAAAACCTATGCAGCGAGCGTTACAGGCGCATATTATGCCAATCGCCTGGCTTTATGCGAATATTTAGAAAGAGTTCACAGACAAGCATATTGCATTGTTTTTAGAGAGATTTCTGAAGAATACACTCAATCAATGGGCGTCGGTGTTCTAAGGCAAATCTCAAGACAAGCTTTCAGCAATCAGCCAGAAAAATTCGCGAGTATTCCAGAAGCATTAGCAAATATACAATCAAGAATAAAGCTTAATATAAATTATTTTGCAGATAAATCTGTTCTTCTAAGAGATTACGGCAAGCAGAATAAATTAAGCAAGTGGCTGGGTTAAATGAGCAGATTAAGTTTAGGGATTACAACTACAAGCTCTAAAACACTAAAGTGAAATCCAATTAAATCAAAAACCCAAAATAATCATCGCCCCCTTATCTTTTTATCTTCCTCCCCTCAAAATCCCAAAGAACAAATTATCTTATCTTTTTTCCAGTAAGAACTCTTTCTTCAACTCTCTTATGATGAGAGCCTTTTCTAGAAATCTTTATTACAAAGTATGCAACAATGATAATTACTATTGCTATTGCAGCCCACATTAAAGTTTTAGTAGCAGTAAATCCTGCGCTTGTTGTTCCTGTTCCTACTGTTCCAGTTGTTTCTGTTCCAGTTTCAGCCGTTGCAGCAGCAGTGCTCCCTATTGCCTCGCTAATAGATTTGAGCGTAAGAGAAGCTTTTCCTGCGACAATACTATTAAGCTTAACATAAACATCATAAATATTATCTGCGTTTATATCAAATTTCTTTTCTTCGCCAATATTTAATGTCGCCCTTTGAAGGACGCTTGCAATTTGTATTGTAACATTTGTTGCTTTAACTCCAAGAACAACTAAATTATGATTAGCTCCAACACTTGTAGTTCTAAAAGTAATAACATCGCCGATTCCAACAGATTTAGTATATCCATTTGTAAGATCCTGCGTAGTGATTATAGTAGAGCCGCCGCTTCCAGGAGAAGATGTCGCTGCAGGAGTGCAAGCAAGCGTCGTATATGAAACCGATGTAATATTTGTATTTCCTAAACTATCATTACAGGTAACATTATATAAGTATGTATTTCCGCAGGTTAAATCAGTATCACTAACATTTTGTAAAAATCCG
>CAIVOO010000075.1 GCA_903907555.1 uncultured archaeon
CATAGATACCTGTAATCGAGCGGATCGTAGCCTTTATCGATAAGAACCTGCAATGTTATGAAGTTCTCTCCTGATTTAGCCATCTTGGCTCCGACAATATTAAGGAATTCGTTATGAACCCAGTAATTCACCCATTTCTTTCCAGTGGCTGCCTCGCTTTGGGCTATTTCATTGGTGTGATGGACAGGAACATGGTCTATGCCACCGCAGTGTATGTCAAACTGCTCTCCAAGGTATTTCATGCTCATCGCAGAGCACTCTATGTGCCAGCCAGGATATCCTGTGCCGAACGGAGAATCCCATTTCATCTCCTGATCTGCAAATTTAGATTTTGTGAACCACAATACAAAATCCTGAGGATTTCGCTTGTTGATATCAACGTCAACCCTTGCTCCTGATTTCAGCTCTTCAAGATTTAATCTGGCCATCTTGCCATAATCCTTGAATTTGCTGACATCAAAATAAACATTGCCGCCTGCATTGTATGTGTAGCCGTTCTTCTCTAGCTTTTTTACAAGTTCTATCATCTCTTTAATATGATCTGTCGCCTTGCAGACAACATCTGCTTTGATGATGTTTAGTTTCTCTATATCTGACATGAATGATTTTGTGTAAAACTCTGCGATTTCCCAAACTGTTTTTCCTTCGCGTTTTGCTCCTTTGAGCATCTTGTCCTCACCCTCATCTGCATCTGAAGTAAGGTGGCCGACATCTGTTATGTTCATGACATGCTTTACCTTGAAATTATTGTAAAGCAGTGTTCTCTTCAAAACATCTTCGAATAGATAAGAACGTAAATTTCCGATGTGAGCAAAATTATAGACAGTAGGCCCGCAGGTGTAGATGCCTACAATTTTTCCAATAGGCCTGAACTCCTGAACTTCCCTTCCTAGTGTGTTGAACAGCTTCAGCATTTTTTCCAATAATCAAGTAATTTCTTCTTGCTTGTTAATAAATATTTTGTACCTGAAAAGACTTCAAGCGTAATAGTTCCGTCATATCCACATTTTTTCAGCGATTTAATGACATTTTTCCAATTTATAGAACCTGAACCTATTGCGATATGCTCGTCATCATTAAAATGATTATCTGAAAAATGAACATGCGCCAATCTGCTTGAAAACTTCTTCATAAAAATTTTGAATCCTTTCTCGCCATTTTTTATGTGCGCGTGTCCGACGTCAAGATGGAATCTCAATTCAGGCACATGCTTGAATAAGTATTCCAGCATGCTGATATCATGGCTGTCTGCAGTAAAATTTTCTATCATAACAACCATCTTTCTCTTATTGGCTTCTTTCACAAGAATCTTGAACATTTCTTCAAGCCAGCCAGAATACTGTTTAGAAAACTCTTCCCTGCAAGGCAATAAGTGAACATTCATCTTCTTTATTCCAAGCTTATGAAATGATTTAAGATTAGAAACCAGTTCTTCAGTCGCAGCGCGTCGGATATTTGGATTAGGATGTGTGTATGGAAGACTCCAGTCTGTATGGCCGACAGCAGGAAAATTGCCAAGCACTTTCTTCACTTTATTAAAATCGACAGCCAACGGATGCGCTTTTGGAAATTGAATAGTCAAATCAATGAAATCGAAATCTTTTTTCGCCCTTTTTATCTCAGAAAGAACATCCTTTCTAGGATTATTCATCATTCCAATCTTCATATTACCTCTTTTTGCATACAAAGAATGCGTGGTCTTTTTCAAACGGGTCCAAAGTCCTGTAGTCTGCAACTATCATCTCTTTTTCCAAATCTTTTCTGACTTCCTCGAAGATTCTTCTTGGATCCTTGGCTACATCAACAGATCTTGCCTTTAATGCGAGCAGTCCGAATCCGCCTTTTTTAAGGAACGTCTTGCAGTTCTTCAGGAATATTTCTGCCTGGTTCTTCTGGGCAACATCCTGTATTATAGCATCAACCTCTGTGACTAAATGCATATAACTTTCAGGCTTGTTCGCATCAGCAAGTATAGGAGTTATGTTTTTCCTGTCTTCGCAGACAAAAACCAAATCTCTTACGACCCTTGGAGCGAAGTCCAAAGCAAATATGAAGCCTTTCCTTCCGACAATGTCGGATATGTGGCTTGAGGTTGTTCCACTGGCAGCCCCAAGATAAAGTACAACATCATTTTCTTTGATTCCTATTTGTGAAATGTTTTTTATTATGGCTGCCCCGACTTTGCTTCTTCTCGGATCCCACTCCCTGTATTCGATTCCACCATCAGAAATAAGAATCTCTCCATAAACCTGCTTTCCGGGAGAGAGGTTTCTAGTGTAGATTAGTTTCCTGTTTTTTGCTTTCTCTATTTCGAATACACCCTTAAGGGTCTTGTGTTCCTTCATTCTTCTTTTACGAAAACAGCTCCGTTTAATATCATGAAAACTGCAGCCATCATTATGAATGTAGGCACTGCTCTTCCTGTAGTCTTGACAAAAAGCCCAATGCTGAATATTACTGCCAGTATTCCCATTAAAATATCTAAAACTCCTACAAATCTCTTCATTCTTCCCTTCTCATAAACTAATTTCAACTTACCCATTTTGTCCTCCTACCTCTTTTACCATTCTCCGAATTTTGATTCCAAAGCTTTTTTCAGCTTGTCTCCTGCAAACTCTCCCTTGAAAAAATCTATTTTTGCAGCGATTGATATTTTGTCAGCAAGCGCTCTTGCAACTCTTCCCTTGTCGCTCTTCTGGGCTTTTGTTACAAGAGGATGCTGTATTAATATCCCGTATTTCGGGCATCTTGATTTTGTCCTTATATGCCTGAACAATGCCTTCTCTGCTCCTAAAAGCTGTACAGTTGATGCAGGGAATTTTGATAATCTGTCAAGCGAGCCTGCCAATGCTAAAAGCTTTGCTCCAATCAGCTCCCCGCACAATGCATAAACATTCGGGCAGGCTTTTTTCATTAGAGTTTCAAGATATTTGGTCTCTTTTTCACGGATTGTGTATATTTCTTTGAGCTGCAGGGCCAAATCAAGTATTGCCTTCAAGTCTGATTCTTTCAAATCAGCTCCCATCGCAAGCTCTTCATCAACTTTTATCTCTTTAAGCAATTCATGCTTTGATTTTGTCAAGATTAGTTTGACAAATGCCTCATGATTTGCCAATGATTTGGAAAATTCTGGATTGTAAAGCTCATACCATTCTCTCAAACGCTTTGCCATAAGGTTTGAAACCTTGTTCAGCTCCTCGACAGCATTGATTGATTGTATAATGAGCATGTCATCATTCACACCTTCCCTTAATTTTCTTTTTGTCAAGAGAAGATTTGCCAAAAAGAAGTCATTTGCCTCTGGCTTGAAAGCCGCAAGAATTTCTTCTGTTAGGATTCTGTCAATCTTTGCATTAGGATGTTTCTTTTGAAGCTCTTTCTCTGCTGAAAGAACTTCTCCTTTCTCTATCAAAAGCAGGCTTTTCAGGGCTTCGGCAGGGCTTGAAAACAGCATCTTATCTACAACTTTGCCGTCAAATACAAAAGTCCCCAACGAATTAGTGAATATCTGCTGCATATCAAGAATTCAGAGGGGGCGGTTTATAAATATTGTGCCAGAATCAGACGTATTTATTGAATTTCTTAGCGAATTCCTTCTTGAAGTCCTTGAATTCGTTTTTCCTTATTGCCTTCCGAGTTTTCTCCATCAATCGCTGAAGGAGGTATAGATTATGGTATGACCTGTATCTTTTTCCAACTGGTTCCCCTAGCTTCATCAAATGATGCATGTAGCTTCTTGTGAAATTCTTGCATACGAAGCAGTCGCATTCTTCATCCAATGGAGAAGTGTCATGCTTGTACTTGCCTCTTGCGATATCAAGCTTCCCATTCCATGTGAACATCGTTCCGTGCCTTGCATTTTGCGTTGGAAAAACAGAATCGAAGCAGTCGACTCCCAAAGAAATGCAGTCTAATATATCCAATGGGCTTCCAACACCCATCAGATAACGGGGCTTATTTTCATCAATGTGCGGTATTGAAGCTTTTACCATCTCGCGCATTGTTTCTTTCGGCTCTCCGATGCATAATCCGCCGATTGCCATTCCATCTAAATCTAATTTATTCAGAAATTTTGCGCTTTGGACTCTCAAATCCTTGAATGTTCCTCCTTGTGTTATCCCGAAAAGCAGTTGTTTTTTATCAGCATGAGTTTTGACGCATTCTTCAGCCCATTTGTGGGTGTTGCGCAGGGAATGCATGAATGCTTCCTTAGGAGAGCCAAACGGCGAGACATCATCGAGAACCATCGCCACATCTGAACCTATATCCATTTCTATGTCCATAATTTTTTTCGGAGTTAAAACCATTTTTCCTCCGCCAAATGGATCCTTGAAAAGTATTCCTTGATTTGATGTCCCGTCCAGAAAGCTCTGCCTAAGCATCTGGAATCCGCCGCAGTCTGTGAAAATTGTTTTGTTGTAATGCATGAACTTGTTCAGTCCGCCAGCATCTTTTATTATGTCGACTCCCGGATTTAAAGAAAGTATGAATGCATTTGCAATGATTGCATTGGCTCCCATGTCAAGATAGTCATCTGTTCCAATGCATTTGCCAACTGCTTTTGTTCCAACAGGCATAAAGAATGGAGTCTCGACAGTTCCGTGCCGGGTCTTGAGCTTTCCAACCCTGGCTTCTGTTTTGCTGTCAGTATGCAATAGTTTGAATGACATAATAAGAAATTCTTCGATTCTGGTTTTAAAGGTTTCGCATCTGCAAGCTTTATATACAGGAATAAAATCCTGATAATCATGAAATTATCAAAAGCAGTTATTGCAAAGACTAGAAAATTTGTTAAAAGAATATACAATAATATTGAGCTGACTCATGACTGGAGCCACATATCATTTGTTGTTTACCATGCAAGATATATCGCTGAAAAAGAGGGGATGAATGCAGACATTGCAGAGATGGGTGCCTTGCTTCATGATATCGGGCAAGAAAAAATGAGCATCAAAGACATACTTGCAAAAGACCATGCAATCGTTAGTGCAAGGCGCGCAAGGAAATTTCTCTTATCGCAAAAATTGGATGCGGATATTATTGAGCATATCTTGGATACAATACAATATCACAGCGGAAATGGCATAATAAATGCGAGAACTCCTGAAGCCAAAGCAGTTTATGACGCTGATAAGTTGGATGCTGTCTGGGTTGGTGGTTTCATCAGGATGATTCTTTGGGACACAAGATATGAATTTCCAGATGCTAAAATGGATTTCTTGTATGAGACATCGAAAAAATCATGGCTTAACAGAAAATTCAGGATGCACACAAAGACTGGACAGATGTTTTACAAAAAATATTTCAAGCAAATGAAATCATTCACAAAATCTTACGAGGATATGAGAAAAACATTAAGCAAAATTTAATGGTCAACAATTATCAATTCTTTTGTTGTTTTTGTCAGCACAACAGGCTTTTCCTGCATCAGAATCATGTCCTCTATCCTTATTCCGAGCTTGTTTGGTATGTAAATGCCTGGCTCGATTGTGAACAGCATTTTTTTCTCGAACTTTTTCTTGAAGTCCAGTTTCTCGTGGATTTCTATTCCCAAGCTATGCCCGAGAGAATGTATGAAATATTTGGAATATTTTCCTAAATTCTTCCTGGAATTCTTCTCAACCTGCTCAAACGTTGATTTTAGTGTGCAGTCAGCTATTGCTTTCTCCTGCACATCAAGCACAAGATTGTAAAGCTCTATTTCTTTCTGCGATGGCTTGCCCAAGTAAATCGTTCTTGTCATATCTGTGCAATATCCTTTGTATCTTATTCCAATATCAATCACGCAAAATCCCTTCTTCAAAGGCTTGTTGTCTGGAATGTGATGAGGAGATGCAGGATTCTTCCCAGAAGCCACAATCAACTCAAATGATGGCTCGGCATTCAAGTCAATCATTCTTTTCTTCATGAAATTCACTGCATCAATCTCTGACTTGAACTTTAGAAAGTTTCTTATGCACTCCTGCATAAGATTGTCAGTCATCTTGACAGCTTTTTTGATAGTTTTCATTTCTTCAGAAGTTTTAATCTTGCGCAAGTCATCAACAATTTCAGCCACATCCTTCAGTTTAAGATTTTTGAATCGTTTCAGCAGCTGCTTTTTTGTAAAAATACTGAATTTCTTTTCTTCAATACAGACAGTTTTCAGTTTTCCAAGCTTTGATTTTATCATATCGAAAGCGCTTTTCTTCCACATGTAGAATTTCATTCCAGATTTCTTTGCGTATTCAATATCAAGCGATGGAATTATCAAAAATGGCTTTTGGCTTTTTGGAATAACAAGAAATCCGTAGCCTGGATAGTTGGCAAGGTATCTTAATGTGGGGTTTTCCTTTCCAGTTTCTAGATTATAGAAAATAGCAGCATCCAGCTTCCTCTTTTTCATCTCAAAAACAAACTTGCTGAGATTCATGCTGAAAAATAAGCAGCATTTGTATAAAAATATTGCTAGTGACTTAAGAAAAATGTCTGCCTTATAAATGATGAGAGAGGCTTTATAGAAACCTTTATATATTACTTATCCATTGGTTTAAATAAAGTTTTTACTAAATAATTGTAGCAGGTGGAAAGATGATAGAAAAGCCAATGCAAGAGGGTGAAAAAAGACTTTCAAAGCAGCTGATTGGAAAGACTGTTGTAAGCAAGACTGGAAAGAAATTCGGCGAGGTCGGAGACATTATATTCGAGACAAAAACAGGTGAATTGATACATCTCGTTCTCATTAACCCGACACCTTATGCTGAGAAGCTTGAGCTTGAGAAGGACAAGGATGGGGATATCCTGATACCATTCAGCTCAGTGATGGCAATAGGCGACTTTATGGTTATTGCTGAAGAGGACATTATTTAATTTTTTATTCAAATTCCTTTGAAAACGTTTATAAACAGCTGTTGTTTCTTAGAATTGGGGGATTATGGAAAACGCTATCTGGACTGAAAAATATAGGCCTAAAGAATTCTCTGAAATACATGGCCAGAAAGATATTGTAAGAAAGGTTGAGGCGTTTGTAAAGCAGAAAAACATGCCTCACCTGCTGTTTGCAGGCCCTGCAGGCGTTGGAAAGACTACTTTGTCACTGGTTGTTGCCAGGCAGTTTTTTGGCGATAACTGGCACCAGAACTTCCTTGAGCTAAATGCTTCTGATGAAAGGGGAATAGACATCATTAGGAACAAGGTAAAGGATTTTGCAAGAACAAGAGCCATAGGAGACGTTCCATTCAAGATAATATACCTTGACGAGTGTGATGCTCTCACAAGAG
This sequence comes from uncultured archaeon, assembly GCA_903907555.1. Classification (GTDB taxonomy): domain Archaea; phylum Nanobdellota; class Nanobdellia; order Woesearchaeales; family CAIVOO01; genus CAIVOO01. Next base: position 7,260 of record CAIVOO010000075.1, read on the forward strand.
AAGCCCAGCAGGCGTTAAGAAGGACTATGGAAAATTACACGCAGACTTGCAGATTCATATTATCAGCGAATTACAGCAGCAAAATCATCGATCCCATACAATCAAGATGCGCAATATTCAGGTTCAAGCCTTTGGCAAAAGAGGATATATTCAAAATTGTGGATAAAATCGCAAAAACTGAGGATTTGGATATAACTCAGAAGGCTAAGGAAGCGCTTTATGAAGTTTCTGAAGGAGACTGCAGGAAAACAGAGAACATACTTCAAAGCTGCGCAGCGCTTTCTGAAAAGATTGATGAAGATTCTATATACTCGCTCGCCTCAATGGCAAAGCCTAAAGAGATAAAAAAATTATTAGAGCTTGCAATTGCAGGAAAATTCATAGAGGCAAGGAATGAATTGCTGAATACGATGCTCAACTATGGATTATCAGGAATAGATGTTGTCAAGCAGATGCAGAGGGAAATACTCCATCTGGATGTTGACGGCAGGAAAAAGATGCTGCTCATAGAAAAATGCGGAGAGACAGAGTTCAGGATGACTGAAGGCTCTGACGAGTTTGTGCAGTTAGAAGCATTTTTGGCGGCAGCAGCTGTTACAAAGTAATATAACATGGAAAAAGAGGTTGGGATGGACGAGAATCAGAAGATAATACTTTTTCTTAGCAAGAAAAATGAATTTCTGTCAAGAAGAGTTGCAGAGCTGACAGAAAGCCAGAATAAAACATTCCAGAGTTTTGAGGAATTCAAGGACTTGATACTGAAAAGCGACAAGCTGCTCGCAATCCTTAAATTTCAATCCGATGAGAAAGAAAAGCAAATTTCATTTTTAAGGGAAAAATTCAGGCAGGTGACAGAAGCTAACAAGCAAAGCCTGATAGGCGCGAAAAAACAGCTTGAGGATGATGCAAAAATACTTTTGCTCTTAAAAGAAGAAAATGACACGCTGAAAAAACAACTGCCAAAAGGTCCAACAATACCTTTAGAGTTTGTTGTGCCTCTGAAAAAACAGGTTGATGAGAGCGGAAAACTGATTGTAAGATTGAGCTCTGAGATAGAGCATTTACAAAGGGAGCTTGCTGAGAAAAAAGCTGTCGAGAGCAGGACAGCAAGCAAGATGATGCAGGAGGCGCAGAAGTTTTCTTATGAAAAAGATGGCTTGTTGAAAAGAAAATATGATGAGTGGATAGAAGACAAGAGAAAGTATGAATTACAGATATCACAATTGCAGAAAGATATTGAAGCTCTAAAGAAGATGCCGGTGAAGGAAGGAATTCCGCGAGAGGAAATATTTCCCATAAAAAAGCAGCTAGAAAATAGCGGAAACCTCATTGTAAGGCTGAATTCTGAATTGGAAAGGCTGCAAAAAGAGCTGGCAGTGAAAAAATCTGTTGATGAAGGAAAAATTCTTGAGGTAAGAAAGAATTATGAAGTTCTAATTGATAAAATGAAGAGAGAGCTTTCTGCCCGAGAGGAAAATGCAAGAAAAATGCTCGATAGATATGTTGCAGACAATAAAAGGGTAATAGATGACAACAGAAAACTTGCTGCAGCATTGAGGAAACTGCAGGAGCAGTCTGTTCTGATGAATAAAAGGGAAGAGGAGCTTAAGAAAACAGATTCTGAATCTATAGCGCAGCTGAAAACACAGGCTGAGAAAGAGCATAATGGGGCAAAGATTCTTGCTCAGCAGATATTAAAGCTGAATGCAGAAAAAGACAATCTTGCAAAAGAAATTGCGATGCTTAATTCTGAACTTATCAAGAGAACTGATTTCGCCAAGATGGCTTCGCTAAAGATAAAGGAGCTTGATGCAAAATCGAAAGTTCTTGAGAGCCACAACAGAAAGTTGGCAGAAGAATGCAAAAAACTTCTCGAAGAGTCAACTAAGTTCAAGGAAGAAGCTCCAAAAGGTTTTGTAAGGGCGAAGGAGTTTGTTAATGTGTTCAAGCCAACACAGAATGAAGTTAACAGGATTTACGAGCATGAAGAGAGAGACATCAAAGCAATGATAAAGCTTGGAATTCAGCACGGAGACACTTTAGAAAGCATAAAGCGTTCATTGATTAACACAGGTTACACTAGAGATGCTGTCGATAGAATCATAAAAGAATATAGCTAAGAATATTCTAATAAAAAATAAGAAAAAGATAATAAAAAAATTATATGTGCTTAACGGTTATTGGCTTGGTAATGGAATCTTCATTTCTGTATTCGATTCCTATGGACATTGGCTTCTCAAAGTCGTTTCTGTCTGTTGCTAATTCTTGCGTGCATGTCAGTGTCCACTCGCCGTTGTAAAGCGTCACATAACCTTCTGCGCCATTAACCATGTTTCCTGCCTGATCCTGCAATCCGGAACACTGTGGCGGAGTTGGCAAGCCGCTATCAATTTTCACATGAACCCTGTTCTTCTTTGTCTGCTGAAGCAGCTTGTCTGACTGTGAGCAGATATAATCCTTCTCCCAGAGTTTTCCAGTGCCTTGATATTTGATAACCATGCTGAACTGCAGCTTGTCTGTTCCAGCTGGGCTTTCCCTTATGGATGTTATCTGAACTGGAGCTCCTGAGTTTGAGACTGACCTTTCTCCTGTTATTGCACAGATTGTTGCATCTGTTGATGTCAAGTCTTTCTTTACGCATAATGATGATGCTACTTTAGTTCCATAATTGTAGCACAAATCTGCAAGCATTGTCTGCTGTATGTCTCCTGGTATTGTGTTCTTGTAATTCAATCCTGAGAAGTCTATGTTTGCTGTTGTTCCTGACAAAATGTTGCCTTGAGAATCCTTTGTTGTTGCATCAAGCTTTTGAGGAGAAGGTTTTGTCAAGTCCGCAGATGTCTTGCTGTAATCTGAAGGGTCTACTCCTGATAATGATAGGATTGCCTGCGTACCTTCAACATCCCACTCGCCCAGATTCTTTATTTGGACAACGACTGCAAATGGGAATTTCCCTGCATCGTAAATCTGGTCTGGCGGAGAGTCTGGAAGGAACTCTAACGTAAGTCCTGTTGTTCCGCCTATGAACGTTGTGCCAACATTCTGCTGCTGGCCTGTACAGGCAATGACTAGAAATGACAACAATATTGCCGCAATAAAATATCCTGCTTTCATATTTACACCTCTAAGCTATTTTTTTAACTTGAACCTGTTTTTGAACAGTGTTTGAATATGCGTACTGCAATTCAACTATTATTGGGACGTTTCTTGCACCGCCAATGACATTTTGGAGCTGACATACAAGAGTAGCCTGCTTGTTTATTAATGTTATTGTGCTGTCCTGCTTGTTGAGATTTCCGCAAGACGACCTTATATCCATGTTTCCGACGAGCACTTTATTGACTGTAACCCTGTCCTGCTCGATATATGAGGGGCTTGTGCATTTCTGCTGGGTTGTATCCTTGACAACCATTCCTCCTCCTGAATTTGCTATGTTAATCCTGAACACTGCCCTCTTGCTTGACACTTCCTCAGCTATTGAGGTAACTGCTATAGGAGCACCCTGGCTTCCGCTTCCAGTCACTGTGCCTGGAGCGCACGCCTTTGTTCCTATTGAAAATGGATTTTCATCAACACATGCAGCAAATGCTGCATTTGTCTTGTAATTATAGCAGGCAGTCGCCAGAATGTTAACCGGAAAGCTGTCTGTGCCCGAAGGAAGAATTATTCTTGTTATTGGGAACTGCAGTTGCCTTACATCCCCTGTCGTGCTCAATGTCTTCGCCCTTCCTGCAAGCCCGCTTATTGATTGTGAGATGTAATTGCTGTATCCTGGTATTGTTATTACAGAGCCGTCAATGCCTGTTATGTAAACAAATCCTCCTGTGACATCGTCTGCGCCCATATTCTTTGCCTCAATCATGATTGCATTGTTAGGCAAATCTGTTTCATAAAGAACTGCTGGCGGATAGTTCGTAAGGAAAGAAAGCACCATGCCTTGAGTTCCTGTATAAACATTTGTTTGCACTGGCTGCTCACGGTTTAACCCGGTACATCCCCCAAGAAACATCAGAGCCAGCAATATAAACACCTTTTTGTAATTCATAAATAGTTTCTATTGAAATAAGGTATATAAACTTTTCCATAAGATTTATATATCATCCTGCCATAGTCCTGAAGTATGATATGCAGCTTACACGGCAAGGAAATCGAATCTAGCTGCCAATGGTGCGGCAAGGGCATTTGCAAGAAATGCGTAATTAAGAGTGATGGCAAGAAAAGATATTGTTCTGAATGTGCAAATGTTGTTGGAGATATGCTGAAAAAGAAGCAGCTTAGCAGGATTAAGGAAGAGTCTGCTGCTGAAAAAAAGCCAAAAAATGAATATTTCAACTTCAGCGCCCTGAAGCCAAGGTGAATATGCTCTGCCAAGAACACAGAAGGATTATACAAGGTCCTTGCATAATGTGCGGAACCCCTCTCTGCGACAGATGCGTTGCTAGGCAGGAGGGCAGAAAATTCTACTGCAAGATTTGCGCAAAGAAAATACCTTTCATCCCGAAAAGAGTTGTTCCTGAAATAAAGAAAGAAGAAGTGGTTCAGAGGAGAACAGTTCAGCAAAGCAGGACAGGATATTTTGATTTCTCGCAATTCAAGAAATAATGCAGAATATGCCTTGTTTTCATGAATGAACAGCAATAAATCATTTCTTGAAACAAAAAGTTTATAAATTGCCTTCTGTTTAAGAAAACGAGACTTAGGAGGTAATTATCATGACAGGAGTTTTACCATTGGCTGCTATGGAGAAGATTCTCAAGAATAACGGTGCTGCGAGAGTCAGCGCAGATGCAAAGGAAGCATTCAGGGATTCGCTGGAAGAGCATGCAAGAGTAATCGCTGAAAAGGCAAACATGATTGCAAAGCATGCAGGCAGGACCACAGTCAAGGCAGAAGACATAAAACTCGCAACAAGATAATTTCTTTATGAGAGAGATTGAAGTCAAGGTTTTGGAAGTAGATAGAAAAAGCGTTGAGGCAAAGTTAAGGAAGCTCGGCGCCAAAAAAGTTTTTGATGATGATATAGAAGCGATATTTTTCGACTTCAAAGACGGCTCTATCAGAAATGCAAAGAATACTCTAAGACTTAGACGAGAGGGAAAGAAAGTAAAGATAGCCTTTAAGAAATTCTTGCCTCATGAAAAAGTAAAGGTGCGCGAAGAGGTTGAAGTCGAGGTTTCTGACTTTGATGAAATGAAAAGAATATTAGGATTTCTTGGGTTGATGCCCAAGCTTAGCATGAAAAAGCACAGAATCAGCTACAAAGTTGATGGGGTTCTCTTCGAGTTTGACAAGTATTTCCGCAAATATGATTATGTTCCTGAATTTATGGAGATAGAAGCAAAAGATGCTAAAACAATATACAAGTATGCTGAAAAGATTGGATTCAGGAGAGAGGATTGCAAGCCATTGGGAGGCAATGCTCTCATTAAGAAATACAAAAAGTGATTATTTCTGTATGCTTGGATTCTTCTGGATTTCAATGCTTTTTGTTATTGTATGCGTATAGCCATACTTTAAGAAAATGTTAAGGACTGTCATGTAATCTGTGTTCGGCTGTATGAAGCCGCTGTACACGCATCTTACAACAGCTTTCTTGTCAATAAGCCTGATTGGCTGCGGGGAGCAATCGAACTTGTCTTCCTCGTCTGTCGAAAGCTGAACTTTCAATCCAACAATGTTCCAGAGATTTTTCAAATATGTGGCTTTTTTATCAGAATCGAGCTCTTCCAGAATTATTTTTGGCGAGCATGCTTTTTTCAAAGTCTCCATATAAGGCGTTTCCAATATTCTTACTTCCTTTGTTTTCAAGTCTCCTAGCGGGTCAACAAGGCTTACAACCTCGCCTAATCCTTTGTTTTCGACAGTGATATAGAATTCAAGCTTTGCAGAGCCGCCTGCCTGAGGCAATGATTTTGTCTCCACTTTTGTTATTGCCAGAGGCGCTCCCTGGTCTGTAAAAACTGCATCTTTTATTGTGCACGCCTTCACGCCTTTTTTAAGATTGTAAGGATCTGTATCTATGCACACAGGCACTGTTGCTTTTGTTTCATAATCATAGCATGCAGTCATTGTAACTGCAGAAGTTTTTGATTGTGACTGCGGATCAAGCATCCCTGTCTTCATCTGCAGATAAACAGAAGACTTCCCGCCAACAGTATTTTCCAATGATTTGCCTTCGAGAATAAATCTTATAGTGCTGAAGTCGACAGGCACTGCAATATCATTGAGATACCAGCTTCCCTGCACAAGACTAAGATAATTTGTTTCGTATCCGAGATTCAAAAAGCCGTTTGTTATGGTTCCTGTTCCCTGATTTTCAAGAAGGACTGCTACAGGGAATGTCCCTTCATCACTATTAGGAGAGCTCTCATACATTTTGTCAGGCGGAGTTCCTTGCAGGAAATTGAATACAAGCCCTGAAGTTCCGTGCCTTAAATCTGCTTCGGTGATTATTTTTGTCTGTTTACTTCCTAAAGAGCAAGCAGTGAAAACAATAAGAGAGATTATAACAAGCGCTAAAATTTTTAATTTCATTTTATTTTTCCTTCGAATGCTTTCTTATAGCTCAATACAGCATCAACATATTTTTTTATTGCATCAATCTTTCTTGCTCTGCTTTCAGGAGTCCAGCATTTGCTCGAGTCTGCTGTATTTGTTGTCTTTGACCAGCACCTTCCATCTGCATAAGTTCTTGTGCTTGAAAGCAGCTCTTCTGTAAGCTGAGCTGCAGTCTCATCCCAACTGGGATTTAGTCTGCCTGTCTTTTTTACAGCAAGTTTTATCAAGCCTTCCCCGCCGTTGTATGAAGCTATTGCGTGCTTTTCCTGATTAATTAAATCCATTGAAGAAAACATTGCCTTCAAATCAATAAGATATCTTGAGCCTGCATTTAATGCCCTGTCTGGAATCAACCTGTCATCCCAGACATCGCAGCCCTGCTCAGAACACAAGCCGTACTGTATTGCTGTTGAGCCTATGAACTGCATGAGCCCTTTTGCATTGGTTGGCGATACAGCATTTGGATTGCCTCCTGATTCTGCAGCAACCACTGCTGCGACAAGCCTGTGGTGATCCTCCCCGCCAGGAAGGTTGGCTATTGTGCTGTTGTAATTTGTTACGATAGCATCTACAACACTTTGCTGAGGAGTGTATGCAAAAGGCTTTTCAGCCTCTGAGCTAGGAGGATATTGCGCCTCCTCAAATCCCTGCTGTATATTCACGCTGACAGCTTGTGTTATAGTATATCTGTAGCTTGCTGTTGCCTTGAAATAAAGTGTTGATATTGGCGAAGTTCCTAGAACCTGCGCAGTGTTATCAATCTGAAGTCCGCACCTGAATGTCCTATAGGTTAATGAACCAGTCTGCAAATTTTCTAGCAGGTTATTGATCCTGTCAGTTCTTAGCGAATAAGCTTTGTATCCCTTCTGATAATTAATGTCCTCTGTTGTAGGCCTGAAATCTTCAAAGTCAGTGCACCTTGCAGGGTCTGCTGAGAATCCATCAGGCACATAAATGATTAGCTGGTTTATTTTTGTGAATTTTCCAAGCCATCTGTTGGTTATTGTTATTCCGAGTGTTGGCAATGGCTGCATGCTTCCTATCGAGCGAATTGCGCCTCCGAAATCCATTCCAATCTCAACAGGGCCATTTGTGTAAGTTGTTATTGGATTCCTGTCTGTTATTTTGTACTGTGTAAACGGATCTATTTTCTGCCTTTCCAGAGAGCGCATCCTGTCAGCGTCTATGAAATACATTTTATGGTAAGCAAGAGTCCTGAAATTATAGTCAGCGTAAATATCAATTCTTTGACTTCCCTTTGGAAGGTCTATATCACATTCGATTGGCTGAGACTCGAAAGTGTAAATTGTGAAATTCTTTATCTTTTGCCCGTTAAATGTTCCGAGAGGTATTGTACCCAAATATTCATCATTGTTTGCAGAGCATTTCGGGATGATTGTCACAGGCTCGTCAAGAGTCCTTGCAGTGATTGTTGCAAAAACAATGACAGGCTCTCCGCTGTAGAATATCGGGCTTGACGCCTTAACATTCTCAATATTAACTCCCAACGGCAGATCTTTGTTTTGCTCGACTTTGCCGAGATACTGGTCCTGATAGCCGCCTGTAGCTGTTGTAAGCAACTTTTGATAAGTTGTGCCTGCGATTGTTGGCAGGTTTGTTACAACCTTCACTGCTCCATTTGCACCGTCTTTCATCTGCTGCCATATCCCGCTCAAGCCAGCAATCTGTTCAGGCGATATTGTTTCCTTTACTGTTTGAAATTCATTAGCAGGTACGGACATTATTGCAAAGAAAACAATAAGCACTACGAAGGCAATTTTCCATTTATCTGCCCACGGAGTAGAATCCTTGTAAAACAATATTGCAAAATACAGAAATAATGGAAGAAACACTATATTGGTGAATCCCATTATAAAAATCGGAACTGCAGGGACATTTTTCAACTGGCCCTGAATCCAGTTGGTGATTACTACAAGGAATATTGATGCAAACCATAAAACAGTCATCCAGAAAAATCTGGATCTTACATCAATTGCCTTGAATACTAAAAGCCCTGCTAAGGCAAGAACCAGATACAAAAACATTCTTTCTGTGCTTCCTGGCATATATCTGAATGAAAAGAAATCCATAACATGTAGTAATAATGCGAATAGTATGAACCAATCCAAGGGCTCTCTAGGATCAAAAACAAATCCCCCTAGAATACCTTTTGCTTTTTCTTTTGCTGCCGAACCTGCAGCGCTTACACCCCTGCCTAAAGCATTTTTCGCTGATTGATAATATTTACTCTCTGCCTTAGCAGCTTTCTTCTCTTCCTTTGCAGCTTTAGCCTCTTCTTCCTTTGCTTCCTCGGCTTTCTCAGCTGCTTCGATTACGGGTGCGGCTTCTGGCTCAGCAGCCTCTGCAGCCTTGGCTCCGAATTTTCTTATGCCGCTTTTTATAGAATTAATGATTCCCATTTACTTCAGAAAGAATTCTCTTTCCACCTCTTTTTAATTCTTAAGTTTCAGCCAACTCAACAGACAGGTCAACAATGTCCATTGTCGTATCAGGAACTATCTTTACGGCATTAGTCCCTTTCTTTGCAAAGTCAGTAATATTCTCTGAAAACTGGTCCTTGCGCGTATCGATGTAAAATTTATGACCATTTATGAAAACATCTGCCATTTTGTCAGATGTGTCGTCAGCAAATGTAAGGTTGAAATCTAAATCCAGATCGTGATTAATCACATCAGAGTATTGGTCAGAGTCAAGCTCGAAATAAAATACAGGCAATGAGACTTCCTTGAGTTTCAGTCTTAACAATATGTTGTCCAAATCGTAAACTGCTGTTGTGGGCTTGTTGAACTTTGTCTTGAAGTTCAGGGTATTGTCACCGCTCAAAATCAGGGTTGGTGATATTTCCTGCTTCACGTAGTTTCCCCCGCATTGCGGAAGCTGTGAATAGATAACATGGTTGTTTAGCAATATTTGCAGAATATCCAAATCTCCCTGCGTCTTGCAGTCGAAGTTGACATAAAATCTTAAAAATGCTGAATCAAGATTATTGTCTTCTGTTGATGAAGCAACAAACTTTGTCACGACTTCCTGCTTTGAGGTGTCTGTCATGTCTCCAACAATCTGTATTGTTGACAATGAATATTCGTTTGTTCTCCAGAACGCCCAGCCAGGAGAGTCTACTTCAAATTCGATAGTGTTTGATTCTTTAAGCAAATCCTGGCTCAGCTCAAGCACTACATTCTTTGGAGCCTCTTTCTGATAGATTAAATTGCCATTAAGCTTCACTATCAAAACGCCCTGCGACTTGTCAACATTAAAGCTTAGCTTGACATTCTTTGTGCCGTCAAGTTCTTTTATTGGAAAGGTCAGGTTCTGCTTGACTGTGCTGAAAAGATTATCCTTAACATACAAAGAATCCATTTTTTTGATTACAGCAGCAGCTGTTTGAGTATAAAGCGAAAATGAGGGTATTGGCTTGTCTATGTCGGTGGCGTTTGAGTATTTCTCGAACTTGCCTGGATGCTCAAGAAGCAGCACTTCTGGCTGAGCATTGCCTGATGCATTGCTTCCTGTTGTCTTTGATTCCTTCAAAAGGTCTGAGCGTTCGCTTGGCGGCAGGAACAGGATATAAAGAATTATGAAGCCGGTTATTATGGCAACAAGGATTGCCGCCCTTGAACCTGTTTCTTGGGCTTTCTTGTTCTTGTGCAAAATCATGTTCAAAACAAAGCAGAATGTATATAAATGCTTTTCGCTTTATTGGCCTGATGCGCATATTAAAACAGGATTTCAAGAACGGGGAAGTAAGCATTAGGGCAGACACCCTTGATGACCTTTGGTATCTGAACAGCATAATCGAGAAGGGTGATTTGATCAGCGGAGCCACTGAAAGGAAGGTGAAACTGAATGAGGAAGGCAAGTCTGCCAAAAAAAACTTCTATGTTGAAATAAAAGTTGAGAAGACAGAATATGGCAAAGGTTCCAACGAGCTAAGGATTAACGGGCTTATTACACAAGGCCCTGAAGACATACCAAAAGGCATACACCAAGTTATAGAAGTCAGGGAAGGCACTGACATAAAGATAAGAAAAGAAGGATGGCTTGCTTATCAAAAAGAAAAGATAAAAGAGGCTTCTGAAAATAAGAGATTAAACATACTTGTTGCTGTTTTTGACAGGGAAGAGGCCTTGTTTGCGCTTTTGAAAAGATATGGCTATGAGATTATCTTGGAAATTCAGGGTGATGTGCAGAAGAAAGCAGATGTCGCAAAAAAGGACAACAAATTCTTTGCTGATATTGCAGACAATCTGAAAGAATTGTCAGAAAGGCATTCAATACACAAGATAATACTTGCGAGCCCTGCATTCTGGAAGGAATATGTCCTGAAGCTGATAAAAGACAAGGGATTAAGCTCAAAAATTGTGCAGGCGACTTGCTCATCTGTTGGAAAAAACGGAATTGAGGAAGTCCTGAAAAGGGATGAGGTGAAAACAGCGCTTCTTGAGGACAGGATGAGCCAGGAGTTCAAGCTTGTTGAGCAGCTTCTTGCAGAGGTTGCTAAGGAAGGGCTGGCTGCCTACGGAAAGAAAGAGGCGACAGAAGCAGTCAACTCTGGAAACATCAAATTCTTGCTCGTAACTGATTCTTTCATAAGAAAAAATAGGGAAGAGGGAAACTTTTCTGAAGTTGACAATCTCTTGAAAAATACTGAAAAAAATGGTGGCGAGATAAGAATAATAAGTTCTGAGCATGAAGGTGGAAGAAGGTTGGATGGGCTTGGCGGGATTGGAGCGATATTAAGATACAAGAATTACTAATGCTTCAGATACTCCCCTCTTTTTACAAGTGCAGTCAATGCTTTTGCAGCAGCTCCTGACTCTTCAAAGTCTGGAATTCCTTCTGCGTTCAATAAAAGGGCTGCCTTATCTGAAAATATTCCTCCTATGCCAACAGTTATGACTGGCTTTGTCGGATGTGTCTTGAAATTTGTTATAATGGTCTTTGCTGTTTCCTCAGCATCAGTCATTGTCTGCATTGTTTGTATCACAAGAACTCCGCCGACATTATCTTCAGAAAGCACAGAGCTCAATGCGAGATTGTATTTTTCTGGAAGAGCATCGTTTGAAATGTCAAGAGGATTGTTCATTGTTGTGAATCTTTTTGTGAGAGATAATTTTTTTATGAGGGCTGCCTTAGGCTCTGCAAGCTTTATGCAGCATCCTGTAAGATAATCTGCTGCCAATATCCCGAGCCCGCCGCTGTTCGTTATCACAAAAATATTGTTTGTCTGGCACGGCGGCATGCATGCTAATGTGTTTGAAATGTTAAGCAAGTCTTCTACGCTGTTTACAGAGATAAGCCCTGCCTGTTTGAATGCTGCATCGTAAAGCGTGTCATCGCCAGTCTCATTGCCTGAATGCTGTTTAGATGCAACCTTGCCTGCGAATGTGGCTCCTATTTTAAGCACAACAACAGGCTTCACTTTGTTCAGCTGTTTTGCAAGTGTCAGGAATTTCTGGCCGTCTCTTATGTCTTCAATGCATAATGCAACAACCTTTGTCTGGAAATCATTCTGCAAAAATTCGAAGAAATCCTCCACTTCAATATCTGCGCCTGAGCCATATCCGGCAATAACGCTGAATCCGAATTTTTCAGCATCATACTTTCCAAGTACAGAGTTGATTATTCCTCCTGAAGAGCTGATTAGCGCTATGCTTCCTGGCTTGGGCATTGTTGGAGCAGTGCTTGCATTTAGCGAGAATGCAGGCCTTATGATTCCGAATGCATTCGGGCCCAGAATCTTTACTTTTGCTTTTTTTGCAATTTCAACTATCTTCTGCTCTAGTTTTTTGCCGGCTTCCCCCATCTCTGAGAATTCGCTTGACAAAAGGATTATGTTTTTTGTTTTTTTCTTTATGCAGTCTTTCACAACCTGCATCGTGTCCTTTGCGCTTGTGCAAAGAAGAGCCAAGTCTATCTGGTCAGGCACTCGCAATAATGAGGGGAATGACTTAAGCCCTGAGACATATTCTGCTTCAGGATTCACAACATAAGTTTTTCCAGGAAATGGCTTGCAGTGCTTGTTTCCGAAAACCCCGCCTTTAAGAAGATTTTTCAGTATGCCGTGCGCAATTGACTTCTCCTCATGGGACTGTCCAACTATCGCTACAGTTTTTGGATTGAATAGTTCATGCATTTTCTCTAACCTTCGCGTCTATGACAAATGCCTTGTCTTTTGATGCAATTACTGGATGAAGAAGTAATTCTGTAATTGTCTTGTTCTCTGCGATTAATTTTGCAGTCTTATCGACAATCTTGTAAAGCTCTTCCTGCGAGATTTTTTTCCTGTCCTGCTCTGAAAGGCATTCTGCAATTAATTCATAAAAGTCTTTTATTGTTATTGGGAATATCCTGAGCGCCTGCTTCTGCGGCATCCTCAGATAAAGCACAAGCCCGAATCTTGCATCTTTCTTGAAATCCAGAAATAATGGAAATCCTTCCTTCTGCTCCTGCACTATGAATGTGTCTGGCTTGAATTTTGGGTTTTTTGCCTTTGACTGCTTTGCAATCTCATCATATAATTGGATAACAGCCTGCTTGTTGGCAATATTCATTTTCAGTGAAAGAACTTCAGACTTGAATGGGAACTTTTTTGATTCCAGTTTTAGAACAAAAGGTGTGTTAATTGACTTAACAGCTTCTGGCAATTTTGCTTTTGAGCCGGCAATCTTGTATTTTGGCACTGGAAGCTTGTATTTTTCCAGAAGCCTAAAAGTTTTAGTCGTATC
>CAIVOO010000076.1 GCA_903907555.1 uncultured archaeon
TTCAGGGATCAGAGGCTGCCAGAGGAGTATCTGCCTATGCTAAAGAAGAAATATCTGCTGCACAAAAATATTTGTCCTTGTGTCAGGCAACAGGGATTTCTTTAGATAATTTGCGGACAGCGACAGATAGCGAGATAGATAATGCCCTGACTGGAAAAGGAATTCCTCATAATGCTCAAGACATAGCCTACTATAGAAGAATAATCGACAACGCAAACAAATATAAGGTTGACAACGGCAAGCTCAACACTGATTTAAGCAAGATAGATGACTTTAGGGGAGGTGCTGTTCTTAGGGGTATTGACGAAAATGTTCCGCTGACCTGGTGGGAGGCAGCTTCGTTGGCAGTTGGCGGGGGTGTTGCTACAAAAGTGGGTGGTAAAGTTGTCGCGCTTGCTGCAAAGGAACTGGCTCCGAACATAGGCGAGTTTGTTGGAAAGAAACTGATTTCGAAAGTAGGCGGATCTGTTTTAAGTCTTGCTGTAGAAGCTCCAGTATTCGCCACTTTTCAGGCAGTTGCAAATGGCGGTGCAGAAGCTATAGGTTTGAAAAAATTGCCTCCAGGAGAAAAAATTTCTTGGGAAAACTTTGTTCCCACTTCGGATGAAGTTATTGATGCGTATAAAACTTTTGGTGTTTTAAAGCTTGCTGGAGGATTGCTTGGTAAAGCAATCAGCAGCCCTGCGCAATCAGTTATGGGAAAAGTAGCGATTGATAGTGTAACTAAGGTTGTAGCGCCTGCTTTGACATTGACCACTCTTAATCAAGTCACTACAGCACTTTATGGAACAGAGGAGCAGAAGCTCGCAATGATGCCTTTCTTGGATTCATTAAAGAAAGATATGATAACAATGGCTGTGCTAAGCGCAGTTACGCCTGAAAGCCGTGAGACAAGCAAGGATATGCCTAAGCCTATATCAAAATATGAAATGCCTGTCCAGGAATTGTTTCTTAAGAGAACAAATACACAGCTTGACAGCGCAACTACTGAATTAGTCAATACTTTGAGAACCTTAGATCCGAAGATAGATACTACAATAAAATCAACAGCTAATGACATCGCTCAAGCTGCAAGATTAGAAACTCCAACTCCTGATATGTTCCGCGAGGCAACAAAGAAGGTGGCAATAGAGTTTGTAACTGACAGGACAGCAGAGTACAAAAGTCTTGGCTTAGAGGCTAGGGATGTTGATCCGATAGTAAAAGATATCGCAGACCAGCATTCAAAAATAGAAGATCTTGAAAAGACTCAAGCAGACAGGGCGAACAAGATAGCATGGCAGTTGGCTGCAGATGCAGCATTACAACAACAGAGCGCGTATAAAAATTCTGAAAAAACGCTTGAGGATGTTGACACTCTTACAACCATTAAATTAGAAGAAGTATCTCTAAGAAAGAAAGTTCTTGAGGCAGACTCAAGCTTAACTTCTTCTGAGAGAGCTTCTGCATTGTCAAAAGTTAATGCAGATGAAGCGCAGCTCCAAATGCAGAAGTCTCAAATAACTCTTGCCAGAGATTATGAAAGCACAGGCGGTGTTGAGACTGCTGAGACTTCAAAAGCAAGAACACAACAACTTGATTCTTTCGAGAAAAGCATAGAGATGCAGAAAATTGCTGACAGAACTGCATTTGATTCAGGCGAAATATCAGTCAAGGAAAA
>CAIVOO010000077.1 GCA_903907555.1 uncultured archaeon
ATTCAAGCACTTCCAGTTCGTCTTTTGGAGATATATCATATCTTCTTGCCCATTTAATAGGAAGGCTCAATGTCAGTGTGTTCTTTCCAACTCTGTTTACTTTACGCTTCATGAAGGAAGGGATATGCGCCAAATATAAATACTTTACTGAAAATAATTATATAATTACAATAATTACACTAATAATTATATATGCTAAAATTATATATATTTCATTTGCAATACTACGTAATAATCCCAGCTAGTTTGGAGGATTTCCATGATTAACCAAAAAGATTTGAAAATTATCGCGTATTTAAGGAAGAATGCGAGGATGCCCTTGACTGACATGAGCAAGAAGACGAATATCCCTGTGTCCACAATATTTGACAGGATGAAAAACAATGAGAAGGGCATGATTGTAAAGTACACAACAATATTGGACTTTGCAAAGATAGGCTACAATACGCGCGCGAACATAACAATCAAGGTTGAAAAGCAGGATAAGGAAGCATTAAAGGAATTTCTGCAGAAACATCCCTCAATCAATTCAGTCTATAAGATAAACAACGGGTTTGACTTCATGATAGAAGGGGTATTTAAGCAGGTAATTGACATGGAAAATTTTTTAGACCAGCTTGAAAGCAGATTCCAAATTCAGGATAAGAAATCGTTTTTTATCATTGAAGACTTGAAAAGGGAGGAATTCCTCGGTGATGCAGACTTTTCTGAATACTTTGCACAATAACCGAAAGTATTCCTGAAATTCCTGACAAAGCCATATAAAATATTTTTCATTAGCTTAATTAGATGTTATCAGAAAAAGAAACGAAACTCTTGAAGCATCTCAGGGAAAATTCTCGGGAGAGCCTGACTTCGATTAGCGCGAAAACAGGGATTCCTGTATCAACATTGTTTGACGTGCTAAAGAAGCTCGAGTCTGGGGTGATAATAAAACATGTGCCTCTCCTGGATTTTTCGAAAATAGGATACAATATCCGGGTTAATTTCGCAATAAATTCTAAGAATAACTCTAAAATGAGGGAATTTTTGGCTAATCACAGAAACGTAAATTCATTATCATCTCTTATTGATAATAATTTCAGCATTTTTGCTGAGTGCTTATTCAAAAATCTCAAGGAGATGTCAGATTTCAAGGACAGCCTTTCCAGATTTGAGGTAACAAACATTTCTGAAAATTTTATTGTTGAAGAATTAAAGAAGGAAGATTTTCAGCTATGATTTTTTCTGGAGCTTTTCTAATACAGCAACCTTTTTAAACTCAAACTCATTTCTGGCTATTTGTTATCATTTAAGAGTGAATAAACATGGATTTCATGCTGTTGGGGAGAAGGAAAAGCGACTTTCATCTGTTAGATGCAGTGCTCGATTTAAGCGTGATTGACGACGTACCGCCTGAGACTTACAAGGAAAGGAGGGCTGCTTTTGAGTATAACTACCAGCTGATACATTGCCCGCAGAAAATCGGGATGCCTGAACACGGGAACAACCTTGTTGCTTCTGTCACAAATTATGTCAACGCCCTTTCGTATATGGAATTAAACACCGAAAATGCGCCCGATGCTGTTGTAATTTTCAGGCTTGTTGACTTAAATCCTGCGCAGCACAAAAAATTTGCAGAATCCAATGATGATCCTAACAAGAAATATTTTATCTGCGATGAAGCAAAATCAATTGTCGACATCCTGTCAGAGCTTTATCAGGGATTTACGAAAAAACCGTTCTTTTTGGTATGCTTTGATGAATCAGAATATACTGACCCGAGGCTTATGGTGGGAATCCAGAAATTAAGATGTTATAAAAATGCTGTCGGCGAACTGATAAAGACTGGCGAGTACCAAGAAATCCTTAAATCTGTTCTTAATACCAAAAATCCTCAGGAAAGAGCCCAGCTTGAATCAATACTGCACACCATTGAGGGAGGAACTACTAAAAAGCCTGTGTGCGTAACGCCAGGAACAGTTTTCCTGAAGAATTCTTCGCTTGCAAAGGCTCTTGCTTTTATGAAAGAACTTTCGTCTGACCAGGATTTTTATGAAAGAGTCCGCATCGATTCCATAAGCAGGGTTGTTGAGGTAGAAAAACTTAACACTTACCAGCAGTATCTTTACGGAAGATAATTATTCCCTTCTCAGCGCATCCACTGGTTTTAGATGAGCAGCCTGCCTTGCCGGCAAGAATCCTGCTATTGTTCCGACTACAAATGAGAATGCAAGCGCTCCCAATACCAATGTAAGCGTAATTTGGGCTTTCAGGATTGTAGACCCGAAATATTGTGTTGCCCCAAACTCAACTATCTTGCTGAATGCTATTCCGATGACAATGCCAATCCCCCCGCCAACGATGCCAAGCAGTCCGGATTCAATCAAGAATATTGCCAGCACGTCAGAATTTCTTGCGCCAATGGCTTTCATTATGCCTATCTCCTTTATTCGCTCGAGCACTGCTGTGTACATTGTGTTCATTATTCCTATCCCGCCAACAAGCAATGATATTGCCGCTATCCCTATGATTACTGCTTGAACCACATCGAGAATCGTGTTGAATGTTCCAAGCAATTGTTGCGGTGACTGGACTTGGAAATCTTCCTTGCCTTCTTTTACATCCCTTAATCTTCTAAGCGCCCTTTCTATCCTGTCCTGAACCACATTAATATCTTGATCTTTAGCAACTTGAACAACTATTATGGAAACTTCATCCTTGATATTGTATATTTCCTTGAGCGCTCTCTCAGGCATTAGGATTGCGCTGTCCTGAAAAGGATTTCCTTTCTTGATCAGGAATCCGACAATATCATATGTGGAGCCGTCAATTTTTATTTTGTCTCCAAGCCTGTAATCTGATTTCAGGCTGTTGCCCATCACAATTTTCTTGTAATCGCCAGACTTGAGCATCCTTCCGGATTCGGCTGAAAGCTTGCCTGCCTCATATACAAAATTCCTTTCTTTCTCGTCATCAGGTATGCTTGCTGCGAATTCAAATTTGACTTGTCCATCAAATTCAAATTTCAGCGGCTTTATTATCCTGGTTGCCCCCTGCACGACACCCTGAACATTTTTCACTTCCCTAAAATCCCTGTCCGTCAGCGGACGCGCAGCTCCGCTTCCAGGAGGACCAAACTGCAGGCTCTTTGCCTGTATTGTTAATTTGTCAGTGCCTAAATCATTGAACTGTCCGAGTATTGCCTCGCGCATCCCCTGGCTTAAGCTTATGAGAGAAACTACTGCAGCTATTCCAATAATTATGCCGAGCATCGTCAGCCAAGACCTTATTTTTCTTCTGAACAAATTTCTTACAGGCAGTATGAAAGTGTCAGTTACCTTCATTCGTACCTCAGTGAATCAACAGGTTTCAACTGCGACGCCTGGTATGCCGGAAGCACTCCAGATATAGCCCCAACTACAAATGCGAATGCCAAAGCACCGACTATCAGGTACCAAGGGAATGCTGCTTTTATCAGCAGCGAGCCGTATGCTGCCTGCGCAATTATCTCGACTAATTTTGATGCCCCCATTCCTAACAATACTCCTATGCTTCCGCCCACAAGGCCAAGCATTCCTGATTCTACAAGGAACAGGTATAATATGTCAGAATTTCTTGCGCCTATCGCTTTCATGACTCCAATCTCGCTAGTTCTTTCAAGAACTGCGGTGTACATTGTGTTCATTATTCCTATCCCGCCAACAAGCAATGATATGGATGCTATACCAATAAGCAGCACTTCGATGACGATTAGTATTGTATTGAAGCTTGCAATGAGCTGCTCAGGAGTCTGCACTTCAAAATCCTCATTTCCCTTGTCTAAGTTTCTATGAATCCTAAGTTCTCTTTTTATGCTTTCAGCAACTTCCTGGACATTTTCCCCAGTATTAACTTGAACGAAAAGCTCATAATAATTATCCTTGCCTGTGATTTCTTTCACTAAATCATTATTTACGAAAAAAGAATTGTCTGTTCCAGGGTCGCCCATTTTTTTAAGTATTGCCACAATCTGGAATGTCTTGTTTTCTATGGTGATTTTATCGCCTGCTTTAGGCGGTTTTTTGAAATACCCCTTGTTCACGATGTCATTGCCGAGCATTACCTTGTATTTTTCTCCTGGCTGCAGCATCCTTCCGCTTTCGATATTGATATTCTGCGCTGTTATGTCAAGCTGCCTTCCTTCTTTTTCAGGAATTCCATTGAAATAGCTGAAGAAAAGCTCTCCATGAAAATCTGCAACTGCAGGCAAAAACATTATGCCACTCGCTTCCTTTATGCCGTTGACTCTTTTTATGACATCCAAATCATCCTGCTTCAAATCCTGCTGGGTTTCTGTGACAGAAAAAGCTGTACCCTTGGCTGTTATGAAAATCTTATCTGTTCCTATCTTCTGAAACTGATCGTCAATTGCCTGCCTTAGACCGAAACTAAGACTGACAAGCGCCACAACTGCAGCAATGCCTATAAAAATCCCAATCATCGTAAGCCAACTTCTCAGCTTACGATGAAATAAATTGTTTACTGCCAGTTTGAAATAATCAACAAACATTGCGCTTATTCTTCTTTATGCTTTCTCTTCTTTTCCCATCTTATGTACAACAGGAAGAGCGCAAGCATAATCACTACCACAATTATTATGGTGCCGAAGCCGCTGCCGCTTGACTGGCCGACTTGCGATGCAGTGAATATTGGCTGTGAAAGCTTGACTTCATCAGTGTATTTCTGGTTGTTCTGGTCGTAGTACTCTATTTCCAAATCAAAATCAAGCTTCTTGACATCGCTTGCATCCCCGCCCACCAGTATCTTGAAATCAGTTGTCTGGTAGTCATCAGAATCTATCTTTCCGATGTAAACCTGGTCTGAGCTTAATATTGTGTACTGGCTGCTTGGCTTGAGTTTCGCTCTCAGGAATTTTATGTCGCCTACTCCCTGATTCACGAACTTGATTGTGGCTTTTCCATTGTTCTGCCCGTCTGTTATGTCTGTGCTGTCAACATATACATTCAGTGATGGAGCCTGCCCAACTATAAGCCCGACAAGCTCTGTTCTTGAATAATTCTTTCCAAGATTGTCATAATAATTTATTGATATTGGAATCTTGTAAGGCTGAGGTGTTGCTGTAGGGTTGGCTACTAAATTGAATATAAATGTTTTTTCCTCATTCGGATAAAGCTGGTAAAGAGTCTGCTCAACTCCTGAGCCGACTGGAGTGAAGGGAAGCTCAATTGTCGAGATTCCTGCTGCTGTAGTTGCATAAGTCAGCAGCTGAAGCTTAACATCCACATACTTCATTGATGTGTCTGCTGTATTTTTTATTGTGATGCTTACTGTTGATTCGTCTCCAGGAGCTATCTTTGCAGGCTCTGAAGCAACTTTTGTCAATGAAAGTATCGCGTCCATTGTCTGTATGTGCAGAGGAACGCTTCCTGTCTGAAGATTTTGGTCTTTGTGTACCGTGTAGGTGTAGTCAAGATATGAGTCGCCCTCAATTGCTCCCTTGTCAACTCTCACCTTATAATTTATCACAATAGACTGGTGCGATCCAAGGAATCCTATATTCTTTTCAGCCTTCTCGCTTGCATCAAGTGAGAAAGGATATTTTGGCGTGAGCGTGAATGTCACGTCAGGAGCATCCCTATCTCCTTTGTTTTCAAGCTTGAGCCACACTGTTGTGTAGCTTCCAGGCTCTGCAGGATAGGGATCGTAGCGCAGGTTTACGACATACAAGTCTGGAAAGTCTGTCTGGACTTTTATGTCTGTGAGATTCTGCTCTATGGCAAAAACCCCTGAAACCATCAACAAAAATATTATTGCGTATGCTATTTTTTTCATTTTAATTACCTCCTCAAATGCTGTTTTTTTACGATTGTGCCGTCTCTCAAAAAATAGATGTCGTCCGCAGCCTTGGCGACATCCTCGTCGTGAGTTACGAGTATGATTGTCTTCTTCTGCTTGTGGTGCAGATTTGAAAGCAGCTCCATTATCATCTTTCCTGAAGTAGAATCAAGATTTCCTGTCGGCTCGTCCGCCAGAATAATCGGCGGGTCGTTCGAAAGCGCCCTTGCTATCGCAACCCTCTGCTGCTGTCCTCCTGACAGCTCGTTCGGCTTGTGGTTTATCCTATCCCCTAATCCGACTTTATTCAGAAGCATTGTTGCACGCTCTTTTCTTTTTCTTTCAGTCAAGCCCTGGAATATCATAGGAAGCATGACATTTTCCAAGGCAGATAAAGTATTTATGAGATTGAATTTCTGGAATACAAAACCTATTTTCTTACCTCTTATCTGGGCTAGGTCTGATTCGTAAAGCTTTGCAATATCCTTGCCATCTAAAAGGATTCTGCCTCTGGTTGGTATGTCAAGCGCTCCAACCATGTTCATCGCAGTTGATTTTCCAGAGCCTGAAGGGCCCATTATCGCAATGAATTCCTCATCCTTGACTTCTAATGATAATCCTCTCAATGCCTGGACTTCCACACCCTTGCCCATCTTGTAAATCTTCCATACATCTTCCAGCTTTATTATGTCCTTTTTCATATCTTGTTCAGCTCTTTTGTAGTTTTTTCAAGCACTTCTTTTATTCTTTTTGTTTCTCCCTTGTTGAATGCCTTGAATAATGCAATCCTGAATTTGATGACATCACTTGTTGCAGAGCCGAAAGGGCATTTATCTCCTTTCATCTGCTGTAGTGCGAAATCAAGCCCTTCATCCTCCACGCCGTAAAGCTTGTGTGCAAGCTTCACCCCTCCGCTTATCTGCTCGAAGATTTCTTCCTTTTTTTCATCAAATCCTTTCAAGTGTTCAAGACCTTTTGCTGTTATCTTGTAAATTTTTCTCCTGCCTTCTTTGCTTACAGTTGCAAACTCCTCCTTGTGTAGGGAATCTAGAATTGGGTATATGCTTCCTGCGCCGGCTTTCATTCCGAAATCTTGAGAAAGGGACTTGATTATGTCATAGCCGCTTTTTTCTTCTTTTTCTATCAGTTTAAGTGTTATTATCTTCAGGTTCATATATCGAATTCGATATATCGTAAAAGATATGTCGATTTAGATGTATCGAATGCGATATAGTATATAAATGTTGCGGTTTTAATGCAAATGCTTAAAAATATCTTAGCTTTTATTTTTCTTATGAGACTATTCCTTACAAGGCACGGAGAAACTGTTGAAAATAGAGATAGCATACTTCAGGGATGGCTGCCTGGGCACCTGACGACAAAGGGCAAAAAACAGGCGAGGCTTGTTGCAAAAAGGTTGAAAGACGTCAAATTTGATTATATTTACACAAGCGATTTGAAGCGCTGTGTTGACACTTCTAAGATTATTGCAAAATACCACAAAAATTCTAAATTCGTTAAAGAAAAGGCATTGCGTGAGAGAAATTTCGGGAGAATACAGGGGATGCGGCATTCTGATATTGACTGGAATTCTAATTTTGAGACTGACACATCCCGCAGTCCGCCAAATGGAGAATCTTATGAGAAGATGTTTTCAAGAATAAAATCATTTTATAAAAAATTATTAAAGAAGCATTCAAAAGATTCTATATTGATTGTTGGGCATGGCGGCTCAATAATGCTGCTGAATGGATTGGTAAATGATTATTCTCTGAAAAAATCCATATCATGGGGTGAAGGCCTAAAAAATACTGCTATCTCTGAATATCAAATTGATAAGAATGGCAAAGCAAAACCTGTCTGCCTCAATTGCACAAAACACTTATAAATAATAAATCATTATTTTATTTTATGAAACAAATAATCCTAGCAATACTGTTGGTTTTCTTGGTTGGATGCACAGCGACTGTTGTAAAAAATAATACGCAGATGGCAAACCCTGCGTCCATGAATTGCGTGAATCAAGGATATAATCTTGAGATTCGCGACACGTCAGAAGGGCAGACAGGCTACTGCATATTTTCTGAAGGAAAGCCTAAATTAGAATGCGAAGAATGGGCTTATTTCAGGGGAGAATGCAATCCTTGCGTAGAATACTGCAAGACTCAGCCGCACATACAATGCGTAGGAACCTGGAATATAACTGGTAAGTATCCTGATTGCAAGTGCGGATTTGACTGCAGCGAAGGTTAAATAAAAGAAAGTATCACGCCGGCAATCACTGGTATGAGAAGATTGTCATCAATAGTTTCTCCGTAGAACTTGAGCTCTAATGATTCTATTGCCATTGCTATTGTTGATGCTATGACTGCTGGACCCAGCCCAACAAAAAGCAGGCAGCATACTGCTGACATGATTATGCCTGCGATTGTTCCTTCAATGAATCTTTCTTTATTGAAAGGGTGCCTGATTCTTCCAATTGATGAGCCAATAATCGGTGAAACCGAATCCCCAACAGCAAGTATTGTTATAGAAGCTAATGCAATATTTTTGTCGAACAAAAGCAGTGCGAGCAATGCTCCTCCGAGAAGCATGACTGCTCCAACTCCTGGGAGTATTTTCAAATCTTTCTCCCGCTCCATATTTCTGAGCAGCCAATCCACTCCAGGAATTTTATGATTTGTTGCATAAATTGAAGCGAACAGTCCGATGCAGAATAATACAGCGATTGTTGCAACACCTATAAGATTATAGTAAACCAAGAGAACAATTGCGATTCCAGAAGTAAGATGAAACAATTGCCGATTCAATTCTTTTCTTTCAAGCAAAGTAAACCACCAACGCAGCTGCGATTCCTATTAAGGCGCCGATTAAAACCTGCAAAAATGTGTGTCCGACATGGTCCTTGTCCAGAACTGTTTTTATTTTTTTGTGGAACAACTCTTCAAGCAAGCCCTTGTGCATTCCAACCTCTCTCCTGAGAGTCATTGCATCATACATTACTAGCAGTGCGAATGCAAGAACTGCAACAAAAAGAGGGGATGCTTTCTGTTCAAT
>CAIVOO010000078.1 GCA_903907555.1 uncultured archaeon
CAGGAACTTCGGAAATTACAAAAACAGCAATAAAAAAGGAAAAAATTAAGGAAGAGAAGAGCGATGGCTGCGAAAAACTGGTAAAGCCGCTGTTCAGCGTTTCATACAACCAGAGACTAATTCCTTATGAGATTGACAGGATAAAAATAGGGATTATCGAGGAGATTCCCACAGAAGTTGATGTCAAGAAAGGCATTGAAGCATTGGTAAATGATTATTTTGCAATAAACAGGCTAATGATAATGCCAGACAGCTTGACATTGGATGAAAACAGGGAAGCTTCCATACAAAGAGCAAGCATACTTTATCAGATTGCGCAAAAGTGCCCTAAAGAAAAAAACAAGATTTACGAGCTTGCTTTGAGAATCGTCGAATCGCACAGAGCATTTTATAGCTATTCATCGAGAAGCCTTCCTAAAGTTAAGGCAAGAAATGATTACAAGATTACTTTTTCCTTGTATAACGAACTCTGCCTTGCCCTTGGAAGAGTTCCGAAAACAAGATAAGGATTATCCCCACAGTCAGGCAGCTGTCTGCAATGTTAAACACGGGCCAGAACCTGAAGTTAATGAAATCTGTTACATAACCCAGAAATATTCTATCAATGAGGTTGCCCAGTATCCCTGATAGTATTATTGAAATCGCAAGTTTTGTCTTGAAATTTTTGAATTCAGGATAATAAAAAAGCAATAATCCTATTGCTATCAGCGAGAGCCAGATGAAAATTCCGTTTAAGTTCTGCATCATTCCAAATAATGAGCCAGTATTCTTTACAAGAGAAAATTCGAAGAATCCGAAATCAATCGGATGAGCTATCTGCCTTGCAAAGTATTTTGCTATTTGGTCTAATATTACAATTAATGCAATTAAAAGAAATAATTTCCTATCCTTTACCATCTTATCCGTTCTCTCTCAGGAGGCTGCTGTTTTTCAAGATGCGATATTCTCTGTGAGAGAGTCTCAATCATTGCTTTGATAGTGTCAAGCTTTGCAGATATAAGCTCCAAATCCCTGTTCATCTTCGAAGAATCATTCTGCTTAAGGTCCTGGAATGACTGCACAGGCTCGAGCGGAGGAGGAGTCGGCTGCGGGCTGTAACTGAATGATGGCGCAGGCTCTTTCGGCCCAAGCTCTGCCTTCTGTATTGGCTCGTTCAGCCCTAGATTAAAATCAAACTTCGGCTCTTCCTCTTTCTTTTTTAGGAATGAAAAAAATCCTGCCATTTTATCACCTTTTGAACATGTTGCCTATAGTATCCAATATACCTATTATTTTGTCCCACCATGACTTGCTTGTTTCGGGCGCTTTTGTTTCAGACACATTCTTTTCTGAGACATTCTCCTGCACAGGCGCTGCTGTAATGTTCTGAATGATTTTTTTATTGATGGTTATTTTTTCATCTTCAGAAACTGTTGTTGCATCCTCACCCATAACAACATATTTTCCAGTGGCCTTGCCCAAATTAATAATTCCAACACCTGAAGGGGTTATTGAATATTCGACCTTTTCCAAGCTTTCTGGGGCTACTGTGACTGTCCATTTTTTTAATGAGTCTTCAAGGTTTATCGAAGCTTTCTCCTTGCCAACATTTCTGACTGTCAGAACAACATCTACAGGATCGCCTTCAGTTATTGTCTTGTTTTTTGCTCTTTTCTCTATAATGAATGCGGGCCTTGCTATGTAGCTGTATCTTACTTCAAAGCTTGAAATTCCAACAGTCTGGTTTACAATCTTACCTCTCTTGTCATAGAAAGTTATTAGGGTATCATCTGGGTCTTGAGTCTCATTCTTCTTTGCCCTAAGCCTGTGCTTGTCTTTTATTGTTACAGAATCATCAGGATTAAGGTTTGGTATAAAGTAAGAAGTTTCTCCGATTGTATCGAACACCTGCTGTACTGGGAAATGGAGTGTTATGTTCGTGTAAGGCTCATCCTTGCCGTTTGTTATGGTGTAATCAACATTTATTATTTGGCCTGCAAATATTGGGCTTTGCGGAATATTTGTCGAAACAGTAAGCTCGCCTATTTTTGGCTTTACTGTAACAGTGTCTTCTTTTGTGTATTCGTAAGTCAAGGCTCCGTCGTCATAACGCGCAATTGATTTTATATTGAAAACTGTATCCTTATCGACGTCAGGAGCAATCAGCTTGTACTTGTAAGCCTCAATCTTCCCAAGTTTTGGAAGTTCTGTTCCTGTGCTTAATACGCCAACTTTCTGGAATAACGGGCTAACTTCATCATAAACCCTGACATTTGTCAGATATACATTTCTCTTGTTCTCAACTTCAGTTGTTACGTAAAACTCATCTCCAGAGAGAAGGTCTGTGTCGCTAATTGTATGAGTCAAGGCAAGCTCCTGTATCTTCTTCATGTCTATATCATAATCTTCCAAATATTCGAACTTCTCGCCAAACTCTGTTTCATATTTTATTTTTATTTTAAAAACATAAATTTTGTCTGAGTTCGCTTCAGGCAGCTGCTGCTCGCCAAGCAGTATATACTTGCTTCGTGTATCATCAAGATCCACAAGAGTTACAGGGCTTATGTTGAAAAGCTCTGTATCAAATCGCGCAGTCAGGTTACTTATCTTGACAAATTCGTTCGAATTTAAGACTTCAATTTTGAAATAGAATATCTGGCTGGAATCGAAGTTTTGGCCATCTACAAAGTTTTTTATAATTTTGATACCATCATTTTCTACTTCGACATTGTCTTTCAGGTTTTCATAATGCGTCTTTTCTTCGTAAGAGTATTTTGATTTTACCAGTGCGTCAGAGCTTCCTGCATATATCCCCCTCACTTTCATTACAATGTATGTGCTATTGTCTTCGACGCCTGTAGAAATCTCCCTCACCCTTCCTGTATATCTGTAAGTGTTGTTGCCAAGATTCGTAAGGGAAACTTTTCCAACAGCTTTTGTGTCTGTAGAATTTTTTGGAACCCTTATTGATGTGGTTTCTATAAACTTAAGACCGTCAGGAAGGTATATGTCGACATAATCAAGATTTATATCATCCTCTTTGCTATTGTTGATTTTTATTATTAAAGTGGTATTGGCCCCTAATTTTATTTTAGTGTCGTTGAAATAAACATTAAAACTTAGTATTGGAGAAGACTTAATGCTGAATGTGTTTGAGTAAACCTCTTTTTTGACATCGTTAACCTTATAGTCTCCTCTTAAAGTGAAAGACCTTTCAACAGATTTCATCGGCTTTAGGGTGAAATCAAAGGTTTCAACCTGATTTTCTTTCAGGGTTTCCTTGAAATAAAGCCTTGTGCCTCTTGGCTCTGCAATTCCCCCCGTATCTGTGATTTCAAAATCTGAAGTGAAATCATGGTCTACAGTAACTTCAACAGAATTCTTTCCATTGTTCTTTATCGTTCCTGTGAATTTGAACTCACCCTCAACATTCACGGTTGCAGAAGAAGGAGAAACAGTCAGCTCGAGCTCTGGTTCAAGAGAGTACGTGCTTATAATCATGTAATAATCCAGCTTGTCCTTGTCCCACTTTACATCGTCAAAGCAGATTTTAATTTCGCCAATCTCTTCGCAGGCGCCCTTGTCTATAACATAAGGGAATGTTTCAAAGAGAACAAGTATTTGAGTCATGTCTTCTGCAAGGTATACAGTTAACTGCTTGTCATTCGCGATTATAGTTTCGCCATTGAAATAATTGTCAGTTGATAGGTGTTTTTCAGAAGCAAAGCTTACAGAAGCAAACAACGCGAAAACCAATAACAATGCTATTCCAAACCTAAACCGCATCAAACACCTCTTTATGAGCAGAAAGGAGCTGATGCTTTTTAAATATTATGGGGATATTGCGCCATCACGCAGATTAGCAGCCTAAGGTCAAAGCTTCATCAATTATATAGCGAGCTGACAGAGGGGACGCTCCATCCGGGAGACGTCAGCCTTAAGAAAAAACATCAAAAGCTTTGAAGCTGCTAATCTGTAGTGGCATATTTGCAGGTTTTCAGCAAGGGGCATCCTTTGCATATTGGCTTAGTTCTGCAATGCTGTTTCGCCAGCTCTACCAATAAAGCATGGTACTCATTGAAAAGCCTTGCATCTGGCTTAAGATTCTTCATAA
>CAIVOO010000079.1 GCA_903907555.1 uncultured archaeon
GCAAGCGCCATCTGAACTAGATTGGTTGTGTTATTAGAAAACCCTTCATATTTTCCAACTTTTCTGTTAGGTTCGACAGCCATACACTATAATATAGGTTGTACTGTTATATATAGTTACATATATACAATGGAATCTTTTACGGATTTTTCGACGATTGCATCAGAATCTATCTTTTTCTCTTCCATCTCGATAACTTCGACTTTTGTCCTTGTTGCCGGATGCTTCGGTCCTAGTATCGAGCATAGCTCAGGCCCGCAGGATGTTTCATAAGTTCCTATTTTTTTCGCTAAATCTAGTATCTCCTGCTTGTCTTCTGTAAGCAACGGCCTTAGTATTGTCATCTTTGTTGCCTTGCTTATCACATTGATATTCTCCAAAGTCTGGCTTCCAACCTGCCCGAGATTGTCGCCTGTGATTATGAAATCGCATTTCTCCTGCTCTGCAATCTTTTCAGCAATCCTGAGCATGAGCCTTTTTGTCAGGACATAATAGAACCTGTGCTCGCATTTCTTGACGATTTCTGCATGGGCTTCGCCCTGCGGGACTATGTATAATTTCTTGCAGCCAATCATCTTTGCAAGCTTCTTCGGCTTTTCCTCGTCAGATTCCTTTGTGAAAGGCCTCAAGGAAATGTTCACTGCAATCAACTCCATGCCTTTCTTTTTCATAAGCCAGCCTGCTACAGGGCTGTCGAATCCGCCTGACAACAATAATACGCCTTTCATATGTGCTTTGCAAGTCTGGATGTTTTAAAATCCTGCTGTTTTTCTAGACGAGAAAACTCAATAATTTACTTACTGAATGGTAGTAAAGTAGAGAAACATTTATAAATGCCTATTTATTACCTATATATCCTTATGGGCAATAACATCGTCGACACAATAAGGAAACACGAACCTGAATTTGCAAGACAAAGCTATGAATCAGCTCATTCTCTTAACACTTCTGATAGGCCTTTGGCAGAAAAGCTTGGGCAGAAATACGGCGCTTCTGAAGATGATATTGCAGAAGAGTACAAGCTGATAGCGGAACATTCCAGGTCAGTAATTTCTCTTGGGGACAGCTGCATTTGCAAGAAGGCATGGTACAAGGCGATGAAAGAGCACTTGATTGTTACAGACTCGTGCCTTGATGTCTGGATTCTAAGAAACGTTTATGGGAATGGTTATGTTGAAACATATTTCAAAAGATCCTCGTCGGAAAGAATAAGCCAGGAAGTGGAAAAGATTTTTGAAGCGAGAAAATCACATTTTACAGGCTCAAAAGTTTTTGAAGCAAGGCAGGATTCTTACACAGCAGTGCTTGAGCTTGGCGAAATGCTGAAAATTTCCAAGCATGACACAGATTTTTTCGAAAGAATGAAAGACAAAAGCCTCGTGCCATAATTACCAAAACCTTTTTAAAGGGGTGCTATTTCTTTTGAGCTAAGAAAGAGGGAACTAGACCTTCAGTCATCATATTGGGGGCTTGGGCTAGTAAAGCTTAAAAATAGGCGGCTATCCCTTTCATAACTATAACAAGGAGGAGTGTAAATATGGCAAGAACAAAAGAACACATCAATTTGGTTTTTGTAGGTCACGTCGATCACGGTAAGTCAACCTCTGTAGGAAGGTTAATGTACGACAGCGGTAATGTCGACGAGCAGGCCATGAGGAAGTTGAAGGACAAGGCAAAGGAGCTTGGAAAAGCAGGTTTCGAATTTGCATTCGTCATGGACAACCTCAAGGAAGAGCAGGAGAGAGGAGTCACAATCGACCTTGCGCACAAGAAGTTCGAGACAGACAAGTATTACTTCACAATTATTGACGCGCCTGGGCACAGGGACTTCATCAAGAACATGATTACAGGAGCATCTCAGGCAGATGCCGCAGTTCTCGTAGTCTCAGGAAATCCAGGAGACGGCGTACAGGCCCAGACAAAGGAGCATGTATTCTTATCAAAGACACTCGGAGTCAACCAGCTTATCGTCTTAGTAAATAAGATGGATATGGCAAAGTATGCACAGGCAAGATTCGAGGAAGTCAAGAAAGAAGTAAGCGCATTAATCAAGACAGTCGGCTACAAGCCAGAAGAAGTCCAGTTTGTCCCGGCAGCTGCATTCTTGGGTGAAAATATCGTCAAGAAGCAAACACAAATGCCGTGGTACACAGGGCCAACACTGCTTGAAGCGATTAACAATCTGAAAGTTCCTGATAAACCAACAAAGCTTCCATTGAGGCTGCCTATCCAGGACGTATACCAGATATCAGGTATAGGAACAGTTCCTGTAGGAAAAGTTGAAACAGGAACCATGAAAGTTGGAGACAAGGTAATAATTGTTCCAGCAAGGGATGGAAAAGGCGTGATTGGAGAAGTCAAATCAATTGAAATGCATCATGAATCCATGACAGAAGCATTGCCTGGCGACAACATAGGATTTGTCATCAGGGGCGTGGAAAAGAAGATGATTGCAAGAGGAGATGTCCTTGGAAGAGTTGACAATGCGCCAACAGTTGCTACAGAGTTCACAGCACAGGTTGTTGTATTGAACCACCCGACTGTCATCACAGCAGGATATACTCCAGTATTCCACCTGCACACAGCGCAGGTAGCCTGCCAGATAGTTGAGATAGAGAAGAAGCTCAACCCAGCGACAGGAGAAGTACTGCAGCTGAAGCCAGATTTCATCAAGAACGGGGACGCAGCAATATGCAAGATAAAGCCGCTCCAGCCATTATGCATCGAGAAGCAGAAAGAGATACCGCAGATGGCAAGATTCGCAATCAGGGATTCAGGCGCAACAGTCGCCGTAGGAATCTGCATAGAATTGGTGAAAAAACAAATGTAATTTTTTTATTTTTTCATAATGAATTAAATTCATTATGGTGTTTACACAATGCCAAAAGCAAGAATAAAACTAGCGAGCAACGACATTTCGAAAATAAACGAGGTGTGCGATTACATTAAAGACATTGCTCAGAAGACAGGTGTAAGCATGAGAGGACCTATTCCTCTCCCGACTAAAGTTCTAAAATTAACCACTCGAAAAGGCCCTTGCGGCAACGGCACAGCAACCTGGCAGAGATTCGAGATGAGATTGCACAAGCGATTGATTGATTTAGGATTAGATGAGCGTGCATTAAGACTAGTCATGAAAGTCCAGATTCCAGAAGGGCTCAACATCGAAATCGAGATGGTTGAGGATTAAATATACTTCAATATTTTTCTCAAATCATTTCCTTCAACAACATGCGTAGCTGCTTTCTTTAGCTCTTCAGAATCAGAGTTGAATGCTATTGATTTTCCCACGTGCCTGAATGCCTCAATATCTGTGATAGAATCGCCTATGAATATTATCTCTTTCGGGCTGATGTTCAAGTCTTTGCATAAATTGTTTATTGCCTCAACTTTCTTGTGAGTGCCTGCCCCAATCGGCCATACAAATTCTCCGGAAATCTTTCTATCTTTTATGACTAGCTCATTGGCAATCACATATTTAACCCCTAAATCTTTCTCAGCTCTTCTAGCTAAGTCAATGCTTCCTGAACTTATTATTGCAGTCTGAAAATCTTTCAGTTTTGAAAACGTTTCCTTCACGCCTTTAAGGTATTTTACGCTGTTGACCAAGTCAAAATAAGCTTTCGCATCCTTTCCTTTCCAAAGCTTGACAACAACCTCCTCAACTAATTTGTTGTAATCTGTTAGCCTGTACTTCTTTGTAAGCTCAACACCTTTCTCATAGGTGCCAAGTGCTTTGTGAAGGTCCATCCAGAAGTTCTCCGGCTCGAATATCACGCCATCCATGTCGAAGCAGATTAGTTTGAACATAGAAAAATGAAGCTATTCAATCTTTATTAACTCTTCGCTCCATCGCCTGTAGAATTCTGATAATGGCTTTTCAGGGCAGAAGAGCCGTAAGGCCTTTTGACAGGTCTTGTGTATCTGTATATCAAGCCTAATGCAATGGCATCACCATTTGCCAGATTCGCTGGGAACTTTCTTCTCAGAGGATGGGCTGTCACATTTCCGTTATAGCCTGGGTCTACCCAGCCTGCATTTACTACACATCCTTCGACGAAAGCCATTGACGGGTCTGGAGTTAAGAATCCTGGATTTTGTGCGTAAGGTATTTTATGCAGAAGCTGTATCCCGATGTCTGCCGGAAGATTCAATCTTGGTGCAAGCTGTGCGATGACCGCTTCTCCTGGCAAGATTGAAACTTTCTTGCTTGTATCATATCTTTGATACAATTCATCGTCATGATATTTTTTATTTGTATCAATAACACCTATGTCTTTCTTGAATTTCAGTAAATGCTCTCCGAGGTTGAAGACTAAATATGGCCCATAAGTCTTTATTTCGCCGAGTTTCTTGGCGATTGAGTCGACTTCATCCAAATCCGTGACCACATATCCATCGGTTGGAACTTTATAGCTTCGCGGATGAAAGAAAAGCTGAACAAATTTATCATTGCTGTACAATCTTATTGTATTAGGGTTGAAATTCCAGAGTCTGACATAAGAGCCTTCTACACTGCTTTCAACAAGCCTTGATGCAAGAGAAAGCCCCATCCTCCCCCTGCTGCTCCTCAAATCTACAGTCGTGAAATACTTGTTATGGTCATATGATATTGATTCATGAAAAAATATCTCAACAAATGAAGCTGTCGGAATGTCAACATGATTGCCTTCAGCATCTTCAGTCACTTTTGCGAATCCGTCCGTAGGTTCAGCATCAAATTTGGCCTGCTGATTAAAATGCTGCGCTGTCAGCTTCATTGCTTCATGGTCGTATAGTTTAACTCTCCCTATTCTAATGTCGAGGCTTGCAGGCTGTATCTGGTCAGCATCGAGTTTTCCATCTACCTTTATTGAGCCGTTTTTCAGGGCTTCTTCTATCCCATTGTCATTCAACAGCAAAAGCTTCGGAACCAGAGTTGATATCCTCATCTTTCTCGAGAGAAAATGTTGGCATTATAAGTGTTGCTATATTTTCTTGATTAATAATAAAAACCTTTTTAAACACCTGCATTAGTTAATATTTCAGGAGGTGTTTTATGAAGATAATAGCTGAATTCAAGGATTTCTTGAAGGAATACAAGGTAGTAGGATTGGCTGTAGCCTTCATCATGGGTGTGGCGGTCACAGCATTGGTAAAATCGCTTGTCAGCAACATAATCATGCCAATCATCACACCGTTCATTCCGGGCGGTGCGTGGCAGGAAGCGACAGTAGCTCTTGGGCCGATTGTCATGAAGCTTGGCGCTTTCGCAGGAGAACTGTTGAACTTCATCATAATTGCATTTGTCGTGTTTATGATTGCGAAGTTTGTGTTCAAGGAAGAGAAGGTTACTAAGAAGTAATTTTCTATTTTATTTTTTTACTATGGAAAAAACAAATTTCTTTTCAAAAGAGACAAACAGGCTGTACCAGCTTTATCCGACTAAAACAATCCCTGCTTTGAAAATTTCTGCTGTTCCTATGCATAGATATACGCATACAGACCCTCTTACAGACGCAATTTTGAAAGTAAGAACTGTGAAACCCTTTGGAATTGTTCTGGATATCTGCACAGGGCTTGGCTATTCTGCAATACAAATCGCCAAGCTGGATAAAGTTGAGAAAGTGATAACTATTGAGAATGATGTGAATGTTCTTGAGGTTGCTAAGCTAAATCCTGCATCGAAAGAATTGTTTGACAATCCAAAAATCAAAATCATTAATGAAGATGCCTCTGAAGAGATAAAGGATTTTCCTGATAATCATTTCGATTCAATACTTCATGATCCGCCGACTTTTTCGCTAGCTTCAGAGCTTTACAATGTGAATTTCTATAGGCAATTATTCCGAGTCTTGAAGAAGAACTGCAAGCTATGGCATTACTGTGCAGAGCCTGGGAAAAGAACTGGAAAGAAGCCTCTGAAAGATAGAATCATAAGGGATTTGAAGCTTGCAGGCTTTAGAAATATTGTTTATGACGAGAAATCAGCAGGGATTATTTGCCAGAAGTAGGGTCTTCTTTAATTTCAATTTCTATATCTTCAGCGCCTTTTCTTTGCTCATATCTTATTTTCGCTTCATTCTTGTCGACATAACTGTCATATGTTGCTCTTAATTCTGAGAGCCCTTTCACAGCCAATATTGCGAATTGCAAATCATCTTTGAATGGGACAAACTCCTGTAAAAAGTTTTCATCAGTAATTTGCATCTTAAGATAGTAATCCAGATTTCTCGCGCCTATTCTCAGCAAATCCTTTAATATTTGTATCAGCTTGAAGTGCTTGCTGTGCTCTGTGCTTTCATTTTCCTGCACCGAAATTAGCTTTTCGAACTCGTTGTATTCTGTTCTTAGTATAAAGAAATTTGCAAGGAAAGCATCCTTTTGGATTTTAACACCTTTAAACTGCTTTTCCATTATGCCGCGGAAATCAAATTCGCTGGAGCTTTCAATCAAATCAAATGAGCCAGTCTGGGCTGCCATCCTGTAAAGCGCAACCTTTACTCCTTGCAGCTTGTGCCTGTATTCAGGCATGTACTCGTCCTTCATAAGCTCGCTGTCGAGAGTCATTCGCAATATAAACATCTCCTTCTATATAAATATTACTACTTATTAGTTAAACAATATTCTTATATATTAGCATATCATATCTATTGATAGCAAATGATATACAATGACGACAGAGCAGTTCAACATAAGGTTGCCGAGAGAATTGTTAGACGATGTAGATTTAATATGCAAATTACTCAAGGTAGCCAAGTCGGACTGGATCAAATTAAAGCTCGCGGAAACAGTGCGGGCTGAAAAAAATAAATTACTCTCAGAACTAGCCGACCTACAAAAAAAAGGAGTAATAGCCAAAACAGACTTCCAAAAATTAGTAGGTAAATAATCGAGGCATTTTTCCCGCTGCCTGCAGTACGCCGGAATTTGCTGCAGGCGGCTCAGCCTCGACGATTATTAATTATTCTTTCTAATCAACTAACTGTGGGCTTGCGATTAATTGTTATGGTTTTTCTTGTTAGTATGGGGATTACAAAGTTGTGTCATATGTTTGCTTCAAACGTCCCCATGCCCCAGGTTAGATGCGGATATAGAACACACGCTTTCTTGCTCTTGCTGTGATGGTGGGTGGTAGGGCATAAGTAAGACGTTCAGCGCTACTTCGGATTCCCTCCCCTAATAAAATTTAATAAAAAAAGAATTATCTGTTTATTTTTTTGCTAATGTAATTTCAATAACAGAAACCCTGACAATCTTGCCTTCCTGATTCTTGAATTCTTCAGAGTCTATCCTTATGTCTTTAATGTCTACAGCGCCGGCGAGGAATCTTTTTCTTGCTACTTCTGCAACGTCAACTGCCCTAGAAA
>CAIVOO010000080.1 GCA_903907555.1 uncultured archaeon
AGCTAATCATGGGGCGGGCCTCTTGGCTGGATAACTTCAGTGGCAGCTCTCTCTTCGATGCTGATTACCGTAGCATAAACAACTTTAACCGTCTTCGTGGGGTACGTAGTGCGAGCGAAGCGAGCGTAGAAGCGCAAGTTGCGCCGAAGGCGCAGGACGCAAAAAAATTAGTGCATCCAGCTCTAGATGATGTTTTGGCATGCTTAGGAGATGACGTAGCTCCTTCAGTGCGTCCAAAAGTTGAAGAGAGAATACGAAAGCTATATAACATTTAATTTTTATCTTCTTTTTTGTCTCAGAGCTCCTAGTGGAGTAGTCTGGACTACATGCTCTTTTGCCATGGTTGAGGCGACTCGGCTATAAAACCTTTAATCTGGACAAGTTCTAGGTTGATAATTACAGCTGTGACAGAAAGCCTTCGAGTTTTCCTGAAACAGCGGTGCATGAGGCAATAAGAGCTAATCATGGGGCGGGCCTCTTGGCTGAATAACTTCAATAACAACTCTAACTTCAATGCTAATAACCGTAACATAAACAACAATAACCGTCTTCGTGGAATAGCCCAGGCTTTGAGATATTATAATCTCATGGCAGCTTACAGGAATTTGTGGAATGAATTGTGCAGCAGCCAGAATCTAGAGTTGGCTTTCAGGAAAGCCAGAAAGCATAAAACACTAAAAAAGTATGTGATAGATTTTGAAGCGAATTTGCATGATAACCTTTCTATATTGAGAGCAGAGCTTCTGCTGCATTCATACAGTCCTAAACCTCTGGAAACTTTTATACTGCGAGATCCGAAAACCAGAAAGATAAGCAAATCAGACTTTAGGGACAGGGTTGTGCATCATGCTTTATGCAATATTCTTGAGCCTATTCTGGAAAAAGGTTTTATTTATGATTCTTACGCCAACAGGATAGGTAAAGGTGCATTCAAGGCAGTGGACAGGTTTAAATTATTCTCTAAAAAAGTTTCGAGAAATAATTCTAGAAATGCCTTTGTACTGAAAGCAGACATCAGGCATTATTTTGATACAGTAGACCACAAGATACTTCTAAGCATACTGAAAAAGAGAATTAAGGACAAAAACCTGTTGTGGCTTATTAGAAAGATATTAAGCAATCATTCTGCAGAGAAAGGCATGCCTTTAGGCAATCTTACTTCCCAATTCTTTGCTAATGTGTATCTTAATGAACTAGACCAATTTGTAAAACATAAACTAAAAGCGAAATATTATATCAGATATGTTGATGATTTCATCATAATGCACAGCTCTTATGAGGTCTTGGAAGAATGGAAATTAAAAATAGGATTTTTTCTAAACAATCACTTATTCTTGGAATTGCATCCAGATAAATCTAAGATTGTTACCATGCATCGAGGCATAGAATTTCTGGGGTTTAACATATTAACTAACCACTTATTGCTTAAGAGAAGAAATCTGAGAAAATTTCGCAGGAAACTTATAGAAATTTGTCGCCTTCATGAGCTAAATCAAATAAGTTATGACAAAGTTTACGATTTTATGGAAGGATGGTGCGCCTACGCCAAACACGCAGACACATACAACATGAGAAAAAATATCCTAAATTCCTTCGAAGAAAAATTCTCCCAAGAAATTTCGAGCAAAGAAATTAATAGGCTTGCAGCAATAAAAAGCTAATAGAATATTGCTATTTAGCCAGCCTAATTCAAACCGTATAAAGCTCTAATTCGAGGCTTATAGCCATTATCAGCGGTATTTTTACCGCTGACTAACCGCTGAAAGCAATTCCAGAACCTTCTCTTGAGCTTTCTTAGCAGTCAAACAAAAGCTCTTCTGCCCATCAACAAAAGGCACATACCTTTTCAGGTTAGCTTTAGAGCTAACAAAAATCCACTTATCAAAATGCTCATTAAGCCAAGAAACTTTCGATACAACCTGCTCAGAATTATTGATACCAGACTCAATCTCAATAGCCAACTTCAAGTCATCTGATACGAAAGCAACATCAGCTCTCTTGCCCTCTAAGCTGTACTCTAATTTCATGTCTTTGTGCATTTCTTTAAACAAATGCTTCATAATGAAATGATGATTACTCTCACTCTTGCTATCCTTCTTTACATAAAATCCACTATTGCTGACTTTTCCATTAAGCTCTATGCCACGAGCAAAAATAAACCCTTGATTAGTAGCACGAATTTTCATCTCATCATCCAACTCATTAGTCCTGTAAAAATCTCTTTTCAATTTCGGACCAGAATTATCCAATTCTCTAAACTTTTTCAGAGAAATTTTCCCATCTTCAACATCTTCTCTAACTTTAGCATAGATGATTTCAGCATCCCACTGAAGCTCAGGCTTAGTATCTAAACTGTTAGTTTGATAATAAGCTATAGCCTCTTCTCTCAATCTCTTATACCTCTTCTGGTCACTCATGTAGTCTTCAAATTTTTCTCTAGCCTTTCTATTAACTTCATAAGCGTATTTTTTATTTAGAGGCAAGGCTTTCTCAGACTTCTTAGATTTCTTAAATTCAAACAACTCATTAACTAGCCTATCCTCTTCTTCACGACGTAAAGTTTCAACACGCAACTTCTCCAATCTCCATCTTTCTTCTGATTCGGCAAATTCACGCATTCTCTTAGCTTCATTATCTTTTCTAAAGCTTTCTTGTAGTTCTTTTTCTGCTTCTCTTTTCTCAGACTCTAGTTTCTGCTCCTCTTGATATCTTTTCTCAATATGCTCGTGGCGTTTCTTAATTAAGAACACTAAAGCCCAAACAAACAAGATTATTACCGCAACTACACACAACACAACAAAAACATTATACCAGCTAAAAGAGGCATTAATTTCGTCAGATTTCTTTAGATAAACTATGCCTGCAAGTACAACACCCACAATGATTAACTCCATTTCGTTTTGCATTTTACACAGTGTGATTCAATCCAATACCCTTAAGTTTCTCCATCAAAAAAGCTTGAACCTCTTTATCCTGCATCAGCATGTTCATCATTTGGTCAGAGTTGGCTCTAAGTTTCTCTTGCTGCTCTTTTCTCTCTTCTAACTCCATAGCATACTTCAAATCCAATATTCCGCCGCATTTGCTGCAGTGCTTGAATTCATTAGAGTTTATGGTATCACAGCGAGAACAAATTCTAGGCAGCAACTTGCTTTCATCTTTCTTCTCCTCGTTCTTTATGCCATTCATAGCTAGAACTGCGTCATCAACTTCCCTGCCGCTCATGTGAACATAAGTCGAGGGCATGTCGCTTCCTTGTATCCATCCGAAATATTGATTCATCTGAAACTCTGTCAGATGATTAGCCATATATGTAGCTCTTGAGTGTCTGAATATGTGCGGATTGAATCTTTTCTTTATGCCAACTTTCTTGAATAGATTCTCTAAAAGTTTTCTAATAGCCCCATAACACATTACCTTATTATGGTTAGTTTGTCCTATGTTAACCCATAACGGAGAATTATTGTCTTCCCTGAATGGATGACTATTAATCCATGTAGAAAGGTATGGTGTGCTTGATATCATCCTAATCTTCCTAGAGCCAGTTTTTCCTTTAACTGATATTACAACCCCATATTTGTCAAAGCTAACATTTCTTATGCACAGATTACCAATCTCGCTAACTCTAGCTCCAGACTCCCACAACACAGAAACAAAAGCCTTATCACGAGGATGGTCTGATAACCTCACAAGTTTTTGTACGTCATCTTCTGTGAGCAGTTCTCCTTCGCTAGGAAGCCTTTTCTCGCACCTGCTTATACCTATATTAATCCATTTCACAATATCTGGATATTCTTCAGTACCTTTGATCCATTTGTAAAATCTTCTAATAATCACCTTATACCCTTGCTTAGTCCAAGGTGACAGATTGCTTTGCTGTATCTTGCTGATAAAACTCTTAACATCTTCTATAGAAGTTTCATCGAAATCTTTACTAATTCTTTCTGCAACTATTTTCAAAGTATTAAGGTACTTCACTAATCTGGGTTTTGATATATTCTCCAAAACTAGAGCTTCATTAAACCTAAGAATCAATTCTTTATTCTTAGCTGATATCTGAGCTCCACGTACCTGGTCCAAGGCGCTTTCATACTGTTTCTCATAATTATGGATATCCATAGACTTACCTCTTTAGAAACAGCATTTATAAATTTTGTAGCCCAAAAGGGCCTCCGGGCGTTGCGCCCGAAGTCCTACGCCGTCACCCGGACTCTCTCACTAGCGTTCGGAGCATTATCGCCCTGGGCGCTAATATTTGAACCGGGATACCCTTGCGGGAATCGGTTTTCGAGACCGACGCAGTACCGGATTGTGCCATGACGGCATATTGTGAATTATTTCTCATTCGCCTTAAATAAGTTTCTAGAAAAATATGAAATAATGCTTCGGCCGGCACGAGAAACCATTTCGAGATGGTTTCTGGGTCGTCCTTCGCATTACTTCGTAATGCTTCGGCCGGGATTTGAACCCGGGTCGGAGCCTTTCTTCGCTTTATGCTCGAGAGGGCTCCATCCTTGGCCGGTCTAGACTACCGAAGCGGTATACGAATAGAAAAACCAAAACGTTTTTAAATTCTTCCCCTCGAATGCACTTTTCTATGGATTACACAAACAAAAGAATATGTGATATTGTAGGTGAAGAGCGAATACATGAGATAGCTAAAATGTCTGTACCTTTTTTGTCTAGATTGATTTATGGCACAGATTTTGCTGCGGAATTCCTGTCAGATGCTTTCAAGCACTGCACAGTTTCTAACCTTGAGCATTTTTATGAATCTCATTCTTGGTATTACGAGGAATATTCAGCAAGACCGAGATATGAAAAGGTTATTGCTGCTGTAAGAAAGATTATGTCAGAAAATTGTACAGATTCCTAAATGAGCCCAACGGGATTCGAACCCGCGACCTACCGATTAAGAGTCGGTTGCGCTAGCCGCTGCGCTATGGGCCCTTATCTATGAATTTTCCTAGGTAATATTTAAATACCTTTCTATGCGGTTAGCTTAAAATGAAGATTAAGCCTACTGGGTACTATTCATGGAAAACTGACGATTTTAAGCTAGCTAAGGGCTGCCAGCTGTGCGTCAAGGGCAGTAAGATGGTTCTTTTCGCTACAGGAATATGTCCGAGGCATTGTTTCTATTGTCCTGTTTCTGAAAAAAAGCATCAGAAAGATGTTGTTTATGCAAATGAGTGGAAGATTTCTTCTGACAAAGACATGATTGAGGAATGTATCTTGACAGAAGCCAAAGGTTCAGGCATCACTGGTGGAGATCCATTGGCAAGACTGCCAAGAGTTTTGAAATATATCGGGATGTTAAAGAAGAAATTCGGAAAAAACTTTCACATACATCTTTACACACCTCCTGATTTGCTTTCAATCCCGACATTAAAGAAGTTGTATTCTGCAGGGCTTGATGAAATTCGCGTTCATCCAGATATTTTCAGCAATAAATTGTGGCACAAGGTTGATTTGCTGAAGAAATTCAAGTGGTCTGTCGGAATGGAGATACCTGTGCTTCCTGACGCTGAAAAACAATTATCCAACCTAATCTTTAATATGATTGGAAAAGTTGATTTCATCAACTTAAACGAACTCGAAATCTCAGATACTAATGCGCAGAATCTTGTGGGAAGAGGATATTTTCCGAAAGACAAGATATCTTATGGAGTAAAAGGCTGCGACAAGCTTGCAAAAAAGCTAATGAAAAAATTTGGAGACAAGATTCCAATACATTATTGCACATGCAAGCTGAAAGATAAGGTGCAGATGGCAAACAGAATCAAAATTAGAGCGAAAAATGTCGCAAAGAAGTTTGATATTGTGACTAATGAAGGCATGCTGATTCGCGGAGCAATCTATCTGCCGAAAATCCTTCCGGGTTTTGATTATGAAAAGCGTTTGTTGAAAGTAAATAACATAATTACATTGAAAAAGTTGAATAAAACAAAAAATGAGCTTGCCAAGAATTTTAAGATTCCAAAAAACTTGCTAGATGTAGATGAAAAAAGATATCGTTTGCTCACTAACATAGGTGTGGTAGAGCATTTAGCAAAAGTATTAAAAAAGATGAATCTTGTTCCAGCAATAGTTGAAGAATATCCGACGTGGGACGCAATACAGCTGGATATCACATTCATTTAGGGCCCGTGGTCTAGTGGCTATGACGCAACATTCACACTGTTGAGATCCGGAGTTCGAATCTCCGCGGGCCCATTATTGTATTATGAATGATTTTTTTTCTTAAAAGTGTGGGCGGCTGTCGAAGTATTGTTTAATGTTTATTCTAAGCCCCCACGTCCCCCTTTATGTATTTTAAAAGACACATTTAAAAACACTAAAATCTCACCATCTTCATGTTTAGCAAAAGAGGGGATTCGCAGGTAGATTGGGCTATTTCTATGAGTATTTTCATACTTGCGCTTGCCTTGTTTGTGATATATGTCAAGCCGATGCTGAATCAGGAGCAGCAGCCAGACTATTTTACTATCTTAATGGATAAAATTGATCAAGAGCTCTACTGGCAGGTTGATGATTATCCGATAATAATACAGTCAGATTACAACCTTTCAAATGAGCCAATCTCAGTAGAATATCCTCTGACTTACAACAAATCTTATATTTTAATGCCTGAGAAATCATTTTTAGTTGACAATAATCTTTGGTTTGTTGCTGATTTGAACAATGGCAGCACAAGGTTTGATTTGATACATTCAGGAAGCCCTTATGCAGAGTTTGAGGAAGACAATGATTTATTCACTGATAACGAATCTGCAACCACATCAGAATTTACTGTCAAATTCTTAAATTATGTTCCAAGTAAATTATCTTACAAAGAAGAGGCAGTGTCAGATTTAAGAATAATGTTCGATGGTGCAGAACCGTCAAAAAATTCATCTTACGATAGAAGTGCAACTGTCGCAAGATACGAATCTGTCGATGAAGAACTCGGGCAAATCCAAACATATGTTTTCTCCGGCAGCAGCAGGATTTACTCCTATATCACGCCAACTTTTGAAAGAGAAATATCTTTTGAAATGGTTCTCCATAATTTTTCAGATTACTATATCGACAATCTGGACAATTCACAAATAACATATCCTGATTTTTGCGTTGAAAAAACAAACAGCCTGATAAGCTTTTCAGATTCTGGCTTGACATTATTGTTCGCTTTCGACAGGAATGCAACGTTTTCATTCTGCACAGACAACCGTTCGATAAATTTCAATATCAACCTGACAGCTGACAATCTTACTTTATTTAAGCTGTTCTTGATTGATGGGCAGGCGACATCTT
Organism: uncultured archaeon; assembly: GCA_903907555.1. GTDB lineage: Archaea > Nanobdellota > Nanobdellia > Woesearchaeales > CAIVOO01 > CAIVOO01. The sequence continues at coordinate 7,297 of CAIVOO010000080.1, forward strand.
TCAATAAATATCTGAACCCTTACACTGCAAAATTTGGTTTTAATGAGAAATTATCAGGATTATCGCTAGACAAAATTACAACATTATCAAACCTTTCTTACAGCAAAATAAAGCAGGACTGGGGTGCAGGGGATTTCAAGATAACAGTATATGATTGGAACAGCACAAGCCTGCTTTCATTCGGGCAGAACCCGTACACTGCAGCAACAGTCTATTCAAAAGACTTAGTTACAAATGTTTTATTTTCGAACGGAACTTCAGAAAAAGGAACTTTGAATGTGAGGGCATGGTCATGAAGAAAGCTTATGTCAGGACATTGGAAGCTGGGATAGCTGCATTCATAACATTCCTCTTCATAACAATGGTTCTTCCCAAATACGCTCCGTTGACTGAAAAAGCATACGACCCGATGATGAACAGCTATGAAGGAAATCCTGATTTCAGGAATTGTGCAATAGACTATAATGTAAGCTGCCTTCAGTCAATTTTCAGGATTTCAGTACCTCAAAGCATGGAGCTTATTGTTGACATATCAGAAAATCCAAACACGATAAGAGCCAACCTTCCAACGAAAAGAATAAATACTGACTCGCTATTTATACAAGGTAACTCGACAGATTATGCTCCGAGGATGGTAAAGATTTATGATTATAAGAGGTGAAGTATGATCATTACAATAAATACGAAAGAGGACAGCAAGGATGAAATCAGGAAAATCATCAGCATGCTGCAAAATCTTCTGAACGAGCCAGGAATTGTTGATAGTTCTGCAAGCGGGCTGCCTTCATCCCCTGGAATATTTGGGCTGTTTGACAATCCTGCTCCTGCAACCAACGACAGTTCATCTCAGCAATCGCCTGTTTTTCCTGAAACAGCAAAGGAAGAAAAGGAAGATGACATAATGGACCATATAGAGATTTATGAATACTAAACAGAAGATTGACAAGATAGAGAAGAATGTTGAATTGCTTGAAGAGAGGCTTCTCGAAAAAAAGCCTGACAGGTTTTCTGCAAAAGATATCTATATTGCATTCTTCGGGGCATTAGTTGTCGGATTTGCGTTCACATTCAACAGCCTGCTTATACAAGTTGTCAAGGCTCTCACATGGAATCACGTGTACATTTTAATAGCAGCAACAGTTTTTATACTTTTATTACAGATTTATTTCATAGGATACCTGAGAGTCAAAGGAGATCCTGGCAGAAATTTATTTGAGTTTACGGCCAAGAGGCTTCCGACATTCTATTTGATATCGCTGTTTGTGGCTGCTTTGCTAATTTATATTTACGGCCTGAACCAGTTTTTGACAGACGGGGAATGGATTAAGGCACTGTTTGCCATATCACTGCCATGCGCAGCAGGAGCTGCTATCAGCGACCTGCTTAAGAAGTACTGATTATGAAATACGAATTTTTTGAACACACTGCAGACGCCAAATTCAGGGCTTATGGGAAGAATCTTGAGGAATGCTTCTCCAATGCAGCTGAAGCCATGATTTCAATAATGATTAAGCCTGAAACTGTTGAGCCGAAGATAACAAAGAATATCTCAGTCAATGGAACTGATTTGAAATCATTGCTTTACAATTTTCTAGAAGAGCTTCTTTTCCTGATAGATGCAGAATTTTTTATCATGCACAGGGTTGCAAGCATAAAGATTAATCCTATGGGCAAGAAGTATATGCTTAACGCAACCATTGAGGGAGACAAGTTGTCAGAAAAATACTCGACAACAGGCGATGTGAAAGCAGTGACATACAATGAAATGGAAGTAAAAGAGAATTATGTCCAGGTAGTTGTGGATATCTGATTATTTCGCCTTCTCTGTAACATCGTCCACGTGCCCGCATCTTCCGCATTTGTATTTCATTATGTTGTCTTCATCTGAATAGTTTATTCCCTGTTCAATCAATTCTGCCTTGTCATATCCGCACTTAGGGCATCTGTGGTCGTATGTGGCCATGCTGTGTTCATGATGCACTACCTTAATCTCTTCTTTTTCCTTAATTTTTTCGCTGAATACTTTACGTTCCATATACAGATTAGATTTTAGAGAAGTTTTAAATATGTTGCCATATAAAAATGGTATATGGATATAGAACTGAAGAAATTAAGCAACATAACATGGCAGATTCCCAAATCAGGCGAGATGAAAGTGCCTGCAGTAGTTTTCGCTTCTGAAAAGCTTCTTGAAAAAATAAAGCAGGATGATACTTTGAAACAGCTTAGGAATGTTGCCTGCCTGAAAGGAATACTGAAACAGGCGATGGTGATGCCTGACGCGCATCAAGGATATGGTTTCCCGATTGGCGGAGTTGCTGCTTTCGACATGCAGGACGGAGTAATTAGCCCAGGCGGTGTTGGTTATGATATAAATTGCGGTGTCCGTCTTCTTAGAACAGACTGGAACTTCAGCCAGGTGATGGACAAGAGAAAAGATTTGCTTAATGAAATCTACAAAGAAGTTCCTGTCGGCGTAGGAAAGGGTGGAATAACAAAATTATCGCGTGATATTTTAATGGAAATCCTGAAGAAAGGCTCAAAGTGGGCTTTGGAGCAGGGCTATGGAACAAAAGCAGATTTGGACAGAACTGAAGAAAATGGTTCTATGTCAGATGCAGACCCTCATACTGTATCTGCTAGAGCATTAGCTCGAGGCATGCCTCAGCTTGGAACTCTTGGCTCTGGAAATCATTTTGTAGAAATACAGAAAGTTGACAGGATTTACAATCCAGAAATCGCGAAAGCTTTCGGGATAGATAGAGAAGGCCAGGTAATGGTAATGATACACTGCGGCTCACGAGGATTGGGACACCAGATAGCTTCTGATTACATCAAAGAGATGGAAGACAAATATGGATTTGCTCACCTGCCTGACAGGGAATTGGTGAATGCTCCTATACAATCTGAATTAGGCGAGAAATATTACAAGGCGATGTGCTGCGCAATAAATTACGCTTTTGCGAACAGGCAGATGATAGAGCATTGGACAAGGGATGTCTTTGGAAAAGTTATGGGAACATTTGAAGGGATGAATCAAGTTTATGATGTCTGTCACAATTTAGCAAAGTATGAAAAGCATGAGATTGACGGAGAAATAAGAAAAGTTTGCATACACAGGAAGGGTGCAACAAGAAGCTTCGGCCCTGGAAGAGAGGAAATACCAGAAGTTTACAGGAAGATAGGACAGCCTGTCCTGATACCTGGTTCTATGGGAACGGCATCATATTTATTGGTTGGAACAAAAGAAGCAGAATTGGCAACATTCGGTTCTACAGCTCATGGCGCAGGAAGAGTTGAATCAAGAAGCAGGGCTTTGCACGAATTAAGAGGAGAAGATGTTGCCCGCGACTTAGAAGCGAAGAACATCACAATCAAGGGAGCATCCTGGAAAGGAATAGCAGAGGAAGCTCCTGAATGCTACAAAGATATTGATGAAGTAGTTCGCGTTAGCCACGAGGCAGGCATCGGAAAGATGGTTGCTAGACTAGTTCCGCTTGGTGTGCTGAAAGGATGATTTCTGCGCAGGAAAAAGAACTTTTATGCATAATTGAAGATTCTGGCGAATTGAGTGATTTGGAATTCTTGAAAGTTTCCACAGGAGTTGAAATAGAAGAGCTTAAACCAATCTTGGAAAAGTTGGAGAAAGAAGAGTTCATATCAATAATAAAGAAACATGACAGATTTTATGGCGAAGATTTCTGGATGGTAAGTGTCACAGATAAATTCAAAGAGTCTTTGAAGGACGACTAATTCTTTTCTTAACCCAATTTACAACATCAGGATAATAGCTGCTGGCGACATAAACATACTTCTTCCTTTCTGCAGGATTCTTCATATCGCTTAATAACTTTTTTGGTGAGATAAATTTCACTTCTGAAACTTCTTCTTCCTGCAGTTTTAGTTTTGAGATATCACCATCGAATCTCAAAAGAAATATGGAGATATATCCTTTATTGAGGTATTTTTTCTTTGGAAGATGTGTAACTCTCTTTCTTATGACAAGACCTTCTAAATCCTCTTTTGTTACTTTTATTCCTAGCTCCTCCTCAAGCTCCCGAACAGCAGCATCATAAGGATGTTCCCTAAGAGCGACGTGTCCTGATGCTGAACAATCCCATAATCCTGGAAAAGTATCTTTGATTTTTGCTCTTTTCTGAAGTAAGATATCTCCTTTAGAATTATAAATCCAGACATGCACCTCTTGGTGCCAATTTCCATTTATATGTGCCTCTTTCTTGTATTTTTTGCCAATTATCTGGCCTTCATCATCCAGAATATCAATTTCCTCATCCATTACAATCCGAACGCATCTGTGAATTCTTTAATCTTTCTGTAATTGCTTAGAAATTCATGCCCTTGGTCTGTTAATGTGTAGAAACTCTTGTCCTTGTCATTGACTAACAGCATAAGATTCTTTTCCATCAAGTCCTTTATGTAAAGCATCATCCTCTGATGCGATAAGTTTGATTTGTAAAGAAGATGGGTTGGCTTTATCTTTCCGCCCTTATCCTGAATGGCTTGGAGAATATCATGCACGATTTCCAGCTGGCTTCTTCTTTCACTCATTTAACACCTATTTTTTGAAACAATAAATTATTGCGATTAGCAGGGACAGATAACCTAGCATGTGGATGCCTTCTGCAAGCGGGTCTATTCTGCCGTTATAATTTGCTATTATATAGAATACATGCGCTATCGTTTGCAGCAGGAACGAAAGGAAAACAAACAATGAAGCCATGTGCTTTTTCTTGTTGTAGTTTTCAAAGAACACAGATGTGATGAATCCAAGAATGATTATTGATAGTATGTGAAGGAGAACTATTTCCTTGTATGCGAACAAAGCGAATAAGAACGTGAATACGCAGAACATGCTGACTAATCTTTTGTCATGCACCTTGAAAACAAGCATCATCAAAGCCACATAAGCCAGCAATGTTGTCAGTACAAAACCTATCTGCCCAAAATCGATGACAGCAGCCGAGCGCATAGCCTCCATTATGCTTTCCCTTGCTTCAGAGCGGATTATCAATTCAGCAGCAATCTTGCTGATGAAAGATAAAGCGATGAATGCGAAAGACAATCCGAAAAAGAAGAATTTTCTATCCTTGGTGAGCTTGTAAGCCTTGTAAGTTGCGCCTATGATTATTAAAGATATGACTAAAGAAATCATCTCAGGTACAGAGTTTATCGGGTTGAACCATTCCGGCCCTAATAGAACTATTGCCATACAACTACTTCGCAAAATTCATTTATAAGCTTTGTGGATTTGGCTTCTCTATCAGCCCTTCATAACGCATTAATAAACCCTCTGCCTAGCTAGGTATACACTCATCCAAACACTTCCCCTACCTCGCACTTGATGCGGGGACGGGATTTATGTTCATCGAAAACACCTCACCCCAGTCCTTGCAAAAGGCTGGGATTATACTCATCCAAAACACCTCCCCTGAACTCGCGCAAGCGAGGGAGAGGATTTTCTTTTTTTTATTTTCAGCTGAGATTGAATAAAACAACACAAGGGGTGATCAAAATGTAATATCCGCGGGTCTGAAATGGCCCGCCATTTCATCTATTCTTTAGAACTAATATCCTCTTCGCCATCTTTTGCCAATTGCTTCCAACCTTATATCCTCTTCTTCTGGAGTTAATGGCCTGAACTCTTCACCATTAATATCTTTATACATTTCATATAATTCCTTCAGAGGAACCCTGTAAATTGCATTCTTATATCGCGGATTTTCTGGATTGAAGTTTGCAACTCTTTCATTATGTATAACAATAACCAACCTACTTTTTTCAATTTTCTTTTCAGTAGCATCTGTTAAAAGTCTTTCAAGAACGTCATGTTGAATTTCGCCGTTAGGCCATTCGAGCATCTCGTCAGAACCTTCCAGTCTTATTGCACGTTTAGTCGCCATAACTCTTTGAAGAAATTCTCTGATTTTTATAGAATACTATATATTGAGTTTTACAAGTCAATTATCTTGAACTGCCTACTGACGTTTATTACTTTCGTCTTTCCTATCTGCTCTTCTATGCCTGCTGCTTCGTGCACGTGGCTGCAGAGTACAATGTCTGGGTGGAATGCATCTATAGCTTTCCTTAAACCTGCATTTCCTGGGACTATGTTTGAGAAGTTTTCCATCATTGAGCCTGTCGGATGGTTGTGCGTAATGAGAACTTTCAATTTCGCACCTTTGATTCTCTCGTGGCCTTTCTTCAGCAGTTCATAAGTGTCTTTGTCAGAAACATTGAAGATCGGCCCTATATTTGCGCCTCCTGCTCCGAAGAATCCTATGTCTCCATACTTGATTCCATAGCCGTGCATGTTTCTCATGTCATACGCTTCTGCAAGAAAGTCTGCTGTGGCTGGAGAATCGTGATTTCCAGGTATCAAAAAAACTTTTTTCCCTCTTTTGGCGAAATGCCCAAGAATATTTTCAGAGCTCTGCTCTGCATAAGTCAAATCTCCTGTAAGTATGACTAAGTCAACATTTTCTTTCACGGCAGTCTCTGCAAGTCTCTTTGCGAGAGAACTGTCTCCATGTATGTCGCCTGATGCTAGGATTCTCATGATTGTCTATAAATGCAAATACTTTTTAATTGTTGCTATAATACCTTTTGGCTCTTGACTTTCTTCTGTCTTTTTATCTTTCATTAAATCTGCAACTCTGTATGTTCCTGTTGTTGTTCTGAACTGAACGTCTTCTCTTGGCGGAAGATCTTCAAGTAATTTTTTTGTTACTTCATCTATTGTTTTGCAGGGTCGCATTCCAGAAACCCTGGCTTGAGAAGAAATCTCTTCGCTTTGCGTCATTAGATATACAATTGTTTCTTTACCAGTCACCATTTGTATGTGTTCTGCTAATCTGAAACCATTGCCATCTTTTATTCTCGAATCCTGCGATATCTTGTCATTTACTACATAGAAGCCTGTTTCCAGCCTAGAAAGTTGATTCCATGCTTGTTCAGGTGTTAGAATCTGCAGGGGGAAATCAGCTCTTCCTAATTTGCTTAATTGCTTCATATTTTCAACAAGAGTCTGCCTGTATTCGGCATCATTCTTCTTGTCGATGTATATTATGCTTCCCATACATTATCCTGAATATTACTCCTATATAAATGTTTCGTTTATTTACTACTGTAAGGTGACATAGTTATTGTCCCTGAATCATACGACATCTTGCCTTAATTCACCACAACCCACTGGACATTGCTCGAAATGGCGTATTTAAACGACTTCTGCCTAATTGAATATGAAAGAGGTGATTGGTATGAAAATGACAGTATATGATGCGAGAAAAGAGGTGTTTGGCGTTGGAGAGATATCCCCGAAATTCCAGAGCAAGATACATGAGCTATTTTATCAGCAAACGAAAGCAGTGACAATGGGCAGGAGGTAAAATGGCGATAAGTATAGAAAAGATTGGAAACTACGACTTTTACTCAATTGATGGAATAGAAAGAGACAGCGATGACGACGAGATAGACTTCCTGGAAGAGGGATTCATGAAAGGCTATCTGGAGGCAGACAATATAGACCGCTAGTATGATTTGTTGGGGGTTAATTTTTTTAATTTATAACAAAAGCAAGTTTTATAAATTTCAATACAAACATTTTCTAAATGGAAAAATCTAACAAAATTAAAAAATTATATTTTGCATCATCTAATAAAGCTAAATTAAAAAGATTGCAAACAATACTTGCTGAAGTCGATAAAAACATTAAAATCGAATTAGTTCCCGATTACATAGATGTTGAGGAGAAAGGCAAAGATGTTTTGGAAAATGCGGTGATGAAAGTTTTGCCTTACAAGAGCAAGTATAAAATTCCTGTACTCGGGATGGATACAGCAGTGTTCTTTGAGGGAGAAGATTTTGACCCGACTCACATTAAAAGGGTGGCATTAAAGGGCATGGACGAATCAAAATTATCGCAAAAAGAAATTGCAGAAAAGATTAAAGATTTTTATGTAAAGCTTGCGAAAAAATATGGAGGTGAGAAGGAATTCTATTTCGAAGACGGCTGGGCAATTTTATTTCCAGACGGCTCTATTGAAAAAATAAGCTATAAGAGAGAATACATTATGACTGATAAAATACGCGGGCAACTGGACATATTTTTCCCTATGCGTTCGTTGTATATTGTTAAAGCAACTAAAAAAAGTCCAACTGAGCAAACACTTGAAGAAGAATTGTTGGAATTGAAGCCGCAAATCGAAGCATTCAAAAAGTTGCTCAAGTTTATATACAACTGACATTTTCTCAATACTATGCGCATATACAAAGACATCAATGAAAATCTTGATGAAATCGCTTTCGAGATAGAATGCGGAGCAGTATTCATCTATCCTACTGACACAATCTACGGCATTGGCTGCAATGCTCTCGATTCTGCTGCAGTAAAAAAGATTAGAGAAATAAAAAAGCGAGACCAGAAGCCTTTCTCAGTCATTGCACCGAGCAAGGAATGGATTGAAAGGAACTGTGAAATTGACAAGAAATACCTGAAAAAGCTTCCAGGAAAGTACACATTAATACTAAAAATCAAGAACAAGGAATGCATAGCTCCAGAAGTTTCGAAAGGAAAGCTCGGAGTGAGAATTCCTAAGCACGAAATCTCAAAATTAGTTGAAAAGCTCGGCTTCCCGATAGTAACTACAAGCGTCAATCTTTCAGGAGAGAATCCAACGACTTCTTTGAAAACTTTAAAGAAAGAGATAGAAAAGATGGTTGATTTTGCAATAGATGAAGGAAAGCTGGAAGGAAAGCCAAGCAAAGTAATTGATATGACAACCAAGAAAATCTTGAGAACTTAAGTATTAATTATGTATGTGCAATGGTTGTAGCTTACGTAATCAAGGCTTATCCTTAACTTATTGTAAACCACTTTTGTCTCGCGATTGTGAAGAGTGAATTTAACATCATTGTTGACGGAAAAATCGCAGTAGAATTGCTTGATGTCAGTTACTGTAACATTGTATCTTACTCCATCTATTATTAATTTTTCCGTATCATTCCGCTCAACATCAAAAAATGTCGTGTTTGTTGGCTCCTCGTAATTAATGCCCCAGTGGTAGATGCTTATTTCTGGAGTATATTCTTTAGAAACTGACGTGTTATCCTTAATATTGCATTTGATATTTGTATTGTTAACTTTAACCATCCCATTTATCGGTCCTTCGTACATGAAACTCAGCAATTTAGAATAATTTTTTCCAGCATAAAGATTAAATTTGTTGTCATTAAATATGATGCCAATCTTTTCCCTAAGAATGTTGCATTCAACAGGCACATTGCCTAAATTGACAACCCAAAGATAATACTGTGCCCAATCTTCATATGTATCAACGCCAGAAATTTTGCTTCCATTAATATCGCCGTAATAAACACCAACGCTAAAAACTTGTTTAGGTTCATTGTTTACAGCAGGCGCGCTTGTATTTTCAGGCGCTTGCTTTACTAAAGTTTCATCCTTATCGCATATCTTATTGTCATTTGCATCAAGACAGCATTCGCTGCCTATCTGCATGTATGGCTTATTGCATAAGAATGATTTTTGCGCTGAGCATGCTGCCAGAATCAGTATTAATAGTGTAATCAAAAAGGCTAATTTTTTCATGCCTTTTCTAGAGCACTTGCAATTTAAAAGCTTAACTATTTACTTGCTTTTTCTAAGTGGTTCATACCCTTGGCAGATTGTATCATATCCTTTGCATTCAATACAGCTAGAACCTTCAGTATAACCTGTCCACATAGCCTGGTCCTTCTTAAAACACAATACAGGATTGACTACTGGCTTTATTTGCGCATCTGCGCAAAGCGCGTCAATGCCATTTTTTTCTGCCTCTTTCGGCAAACTTCCCTCACCTCTGAAAATTATATCTTTCCTAAGTAAACTTTCTTGACTCCCTGCACCCTCTTGACCCTGTTTATCAAATCCTTAAGGTGCTCTAAATCATCAATCGCAAGCGCAAACCTGCATTCTGCAAGGTCAGGGCTTATTATTTTCGCATTTGCGCCCTGGACATTTGTTCCGGTGGCTGCGATAGTGTTCAGCACATCTGCGAACAAGCCAACCCTGTCAACTGTTTCAAGAATTACCTCGACAGTTCCTACATAATCATTCTTCCATTTTGACTTTACTCTCTTTTGTACAACCCTGCCTTTCTCAAGCGCTTCGCAATCCTGCCTGTGCACAGTGATTATGTTCGTCTTTCCTTTCAGCCCGATTATGTCTTCCCCAGGCAGAGGGTTGCAGCATTTGCTAAGCCTTATTGTCGGGTTTTCATATTTCTCTGTGATTATCAGATTCTTTGAAATCTCCTCGCTTTCTGCCTCTACCGGATGATATCTTCTCACAGGCATCTTGCCGGATTCTTGAAGATGCTTTCTTATTTTCTGCTTTGCCTTGTTTGTCTTGGCTATCTTCATCCAGTTCCTGCTCGGCTTCTGGTTTTTTGAAGTAAGAATTTCAACGACATCGCCTGTCTTGAGCTCTGTCCTTATTGAAGAGAATGTGCCGTTAATTTTCGCTCCTGTGCATCGGTCCCCAAGATTCGAGTGGACTGCGTAAGCCAGGTCAATCACAGTCGAGCCGCTTGGCAGTTCGATAACATCGCCTTTCGGAGTGAAAACATAAATCTCATTCCCGAAGAAATCAACTTCCACAGATTCGACAAACTCCTGCGGGCTTGTTGTGCTCTTCTGCCAGTCCATTATCTGCTTAAGCCAGGAAAGTTTCTTGTCGAATTTTGAATCATCTGTCTTGACGTCCTTGTATTCCCAGTGGGCAGCGACTCCTTCCTCGGCAATCCTGTCCATTTCAGCAGTCCTTATCTGGATTTCAACAATCTGCCCGCTTTCTGTTATAGCGATTGTGTGCAATGATTGGTACATATTGGTTTTCGGCATTGCAATGTAATCCTTGAATCTTCTCGGGATTGGTTTCCACATCCCGTGTATGAGCCCAAGAACTTCATAGCAGTCCTTTACGGATTTTGTGATTATCCTCATGCCTATGACATCATATATCTCATCAAAATTTCTTTCTTTTCTCTGCATCTTTCTCCAGATGCTGTAAATATCTTTCGCCCTTCCATGGATTGCTGCTTCTATGTGTGCGTCTTTCAAGGCATTCTTGACAATTTTCTTGATAATCTCAACCTCTTCCTCACGCTCTTTCTGGTTTTTCTTTATCTTTTCCTCAATTTCACTGTATTTTTCAGGTTCTAGTATCTTGAATGCCAAATCTTCAAGCTCTGATTTGATTTTGTCTATTCCAAGCCTGTACGCGAGAGGGGCATAAACATCCATGACTTCTTTCGCAATCCTTATCTGCTTCTCCCTTGGCAGGTAGCCAAGAGTTCGCATGTTATGCAGCTTGTCGCACAACTTTATTATGAGAACCCTGATGTCTTTTGCTGTTGCAAAAAGCATTTTTCTTAATGATTCAGCTTGATATTCTTCCCTGCTCTTGGCTTTCAGTTCAGTAATCTTGGTAACTCCGTCAACAAGCAGGGCAACATCTGCGCCAAAAGCTTTCTTTATGTAATTAACGTCATAATTGGCATCTTCTATGACATCATGAAGAAGCGCTGCGCAGATAGACTCATCATCCATCTGGAATTCTGCAAGAATATATGCAACATTAAGCGGGTGTTCGATATAAGGCTCCCCGGAAGCCCTCTTGTCATTCTTGTGGGCTTCTGCAGCAACTTCATAGGCCTTCTCTATAAGCTTGAAGTCTGCATTCTGGTTGTATTCCCTTACCTTCTTGAGAACGTCCTGTATTGTCGTCATGGCAGTTTATAAAGTGAGGCAAATATTTAAATATTCCTAAGCCCGCTCTTCATATATGGCTCTTTTCAAGGATATGCTGAATAGCGGAGAATCTCTTTTTGTCAATGAAATAGCTCTGGACTATGATTTCATTCCGAAGGTTGTTCCTTACAGGGAGACGCAGCAGAGATACCTTGCAGCCTGCATAAAACCGCTCCTGAACCAAAGGAATGGCAGGAACGTCATAATGCTCGGACCGCCTGGCGTAGGAAAGACTGTTGCCTGCAAGCATGTTCTTCAGGAGCTGGAAGAAACAACTGATGATGTTATTTTGGTATACATCAACTGCTGGCAGAAGAACACAACATACAAGGTTGTAATCGCGATGTGCGACATCCTTGGCTACAAGTTCACGCAGAACAAAAAGACAGAAGAACTGTTTGAAATTGTAAAGAACATGCTCAACAAGAAATCAACAGTTTTTGTTTTTGATGAGATAGACAAGGCAGAAGATTATGATTTCCTATACTCGCTTCTTGAAGAGATTTACAGGAAATCAATTTTCCTCATAACAAACTACAAATCCTGGATTGACGAGATGGACGAAAGGATAAGGTCAAGATTGTTGCCAGACATTCTCGAGTTCAAGCCTTACAATGCAATCGAGACTAAGGGAATATTGCAGGAAAGGGCTGGCTATGCATTTCCGCCAAATGCGTTCGAGCCTGCTGCATTCGATTTCCTTGCAAAGAAAACTTTTGAAGTAGGAGACATAAGGGCGGGGCTTCACCTGCTGCGCGAGTCCGGGCTGATAGCAGAGGATTCCAGCTCAAAAAAGATAACTCTGGAGCATGCGCAGAAAGCCTGTTCCAAGCTTCAGACATTCTCAGCAAAAGATACAGAAGAGCTTGATGAAGATTCAAAAAAAATACTTGAGCTTATCCGAGGAAATTCAGGAAAAAAGATAGGTGACTTGTTCAAGATTTACCAGGAGCTCGGCGGACAGCTTGTTTACAAGTCTTTCCAAAGAAGAGTTAACAAGCTCGATGAAAACAAATTCATAAAGACAGAGAAGCTTGTCGGCGGAGCCGAGGGGAATACAACAATTCTAAAAATAGCAATAGACAAGAAGCTTACAGAGTTTGATTAAAAAATTATCTTCTAAGTTCTTTTTTAACCAATGTCGCAACCTGGTGAGGGATTATTTTTGTAAGCTTGTATTTCTTCATGAACTTATCAACAGTTTCCATGTTCTTTTTCAGGGATTGTTTTTCTGTTTTACAAACAATTTCCACAGTAGCCGGTATGTGTTCCACTTCTTCGATATAAATCGACAAATTGTTTTGCATAAATTCTTGTGTAGTTCTATTAAATGAGAATAAAGTTTTTAGCTTGTCGGGTAAATATCTTTGTGCTTCTTGTAGTGAAGAGCACTCCTTCATAGGCATCCCGACAGGCATATCAAAGATTTGAAATCCAGACGACCAAATGATGTTTGCCTTGAAAAATGGATAGAACTTGCCAACTTTCATAGAGGGCCAAACATTTTTGTGAATTTCACGCACCCAAAACAGGTTTTTATCAGTATTTGCAGAACCGAAAACATAATCTGTAAAATTCGCCTCGCCTACAAATTTTGCATATTTCTTCATATCTGTCAAGAAGTTTTTATCAGTAAGATATGCACGTTTACAGGCATAATGAGATAATGTCATACGATTAGTTTTGTTGTATTATACTTATATATTTATCCAAAGTAAAATAAAAAATAAATCTTTATTCTTCCATGAAATCATCTATAGCGTAAGGCATTTCCTTGTCTCTTGGCAATAATCCCCTGTTATGCATGTATTCCCTTGCAAGTATCCAGAAGAATAATCCCAATGATTTCTTTCCTTTGTTGTTGCACGGAACAACCAAATCTATTTTGTTTGAAGAATTGTTTGTATCGCACAAAGCAACTACCGGGATTCCAATCCTTAAGGCATCCTCAACAGCATTCTTGTCAGGCCATGCATCTGTAACTATCATCAGCTTGAACTCGACAAAATCTTTCAGCATCATGTTGGTAAGCATTCCTGGAGTGTATCTGCCTGGAAAAACCTTTATGCCTGTTACCTTGTTGAACATCTTGACAGCTTTCCAGCCGTTCTCTCTCTTGCTGACAACAATAATCTCTTCAGGCGTATACTGCGAGATGAATCTTGTAGCAACCCTTATTCTTTCATCAATCTTCTGCAGGTTCATCACAACAAGTCCGTCAGGCTTTATCTTGTAGATGAAATTGCTCATGTAGCTTGTCTTGAATTTTGTTCCTATGTGTATGCCTGCCTTCAGGTACTGCTCCATCGGCACCAGCAAATCTGTTTGTTCATCTGTCATTTTAATGCTCCGCTAGAATACGATTAGATGTATTCTTGCATTTTTGTTGCCTCAGCAAGTTATTGCTTCGCACCATTACCGATATGCGAAGCGTTCGGCAATAGACAAATGAGAACTCGGGTGGTTTATAAATCTTTCCCAGCTTTGCCGATAGATTTTTAAACCATCAAATTTTCTGCAATCTTATGTCACAGGACAACAAGATAAGAATGCCATCCTCAATGGGAGGGCTTGTAAGCTATTTCGATGAGTACAAATCAAAAATTGAGATTAAGCCAGGTGTTGCCATAATTGCAATAATTGCTATAATAATTCTGGCAATAGTTATGAATTTTTACGCAAAAAGTTTGTTCGGATTCTAGAACTTCCATTCTTTTATTACTCTTTCCCAGCTTTCAAAGGTTCCTGTATCAAACCACAATGCATCGGATTTGTATCCGTAAAGCCTTCCCATCTTTGCGATTGCAGGAAAGACATCTTTCTCAAGCATAAAGGATTTTTTGTCCGGCAGGTTATCAAATATTTCTTCATTGAAGATATAATATCCTGAGTTTATGTAATGTGATGGCGCTTCCTCTTTCTTCGGCTTCTCAACAAATTCAATTATCTTATCGCCTTCTAACTTAACAACCCCATATCTGCTCGTGTCTTCCACGTGTTTCAAGGCTATTGTTATCATTGCATTGTGCTTCTTGTGGAATTTCAGCAATTCATTGAAATCAATTGCGAAAAGATTGTCTCCGTTAACTACAATGAAATCATCTTTTATCCTGTCAGTCATCTTCATCCAGCCGCCTGTTCCAACCAGACCTTTTTCAACGATATAAGAAAGTTTTACTCCAACATCTTTGTTCTTGAAATAATCCATAATCTGTTCTGCCTTGTAGCCAACTGCAAGCGTAGCTTCCTTTATGCCTGCTTTCTTCAGAACGTCAAGTGTATGCTCTGTCAGGCTTCTGCCTTGTACAGGAATGAGTGGCTTCGGTATCTCCAAGGTAACCGGAATAAGCCTTGTCCCCAAACCGCCTGCAAGAATAACTGCTTTGTCCATAAAACCTATTTCTAGAAGTAGGTTATAAACTTTGTTAATATTTGATATTGAGTTATGTTTTAGATATTGACCTATAATAAATTCGAGCTAAATCTACAGATGCCATTAAATTAACATTTTTCTTGAAGTCAGAAGGATCAGCGTGAGCTCTAAAGTTAAATACTTTTCCAGTAAATGCAAAATTCACTTCTGAAGGTATGACATTTATATTTCCTTTGATAATCTTGTTCGGATCAAAACTTGTAGCCACCTTAACATCAATCACTCCATAGTCTGTGGTTAGTTTTAGAGAAGCACTAGTCTTTTGTTGAAGTAAATCTGCATCAAAAGTGATTCCTCCGCCTGTATTTTGATTAATAAGGGCCACTTTCGGTTTAAGGGTGTAATAAATCTGAGCGGATGATAGCGAATCAAAACTCGTCCCATCAACTTTCAGGTTTTCCACTTGACCTGAAAAAGTTGGTTGTCCTTTCTCTAAATATGCAACATTTCTACCAATTTGTGCAAGGCCTGATGGTATTTTGCTCTCTGTTGAAAGTCCAAAGTCCATACTGCCATCTTTTGTTTCTAATTTTAAATTATCAGAAGCGACGACAGAGGGGTTTTCAAATTTTACTTGACTACTCTTTCCCAAACCTATTTGTTCTGTATTCTCAAAATCAAATGTTCCATATAATGCCTTTTTTTCAGATTCTAAAGGCTTACCTGGAGCAGTTGTTAACTCGAACCCTCCATTCTGAAGTGATTTCACACCTATGCCTCGGAATGCTTGATTGTTAAGATCCAGATCCATCTTTCCATTCGTAAGCACTCCGTTTTTGTATGTTGTGTGGCCTTGTGTCAAATCTATGCCTGCAAATCCAGGATGTTTGTTCACAATTGCTTGCTGCGAATTGGGATAGCTGCTTAAGTCGCCTGCATTGTTTAAGTTGTCTCCATATCCCCACTGCTCTGCTGTTATTGCTCCAGCATTGCCAGACGCGATTGCCTGTTGCACATTTATTTTATCAGCAGGGGAATTTGCTATTGATGTTGGGTTTGTATAATCTGTAATATTTTCTTGAGCTATCGCTATCTGAACTGATATCAAAAGGAACATCAGAAGAATTATCTTTTTCATTTATCCACCTCTGCAGCGAATAAATAAAATACAGGTTTTTTGTTTATTATGCTTTCATTGTCAACTATGGAAAATAGATATGTATTATTTTCTGTGTAAGCTACATCATAACTGTAATTTTGCAGAAGCAGATAGTATATGTCCACAATTCCCGGATTATTTTTCAGATGGTTTGAGAAATCATCCATAAAAACACTGAACTTCTTCAAATTGACATCATAAGTCACTGGAGCAAACTCGCCAAGCTCTTTTTCAGCATTATTGAGAATCAATTTTATTGGCATATCAACTTTGAATATTGTTTTGTTCTCCTGTAAGTTTGCTGTAACAGTAAGATTTCCTAATGAAACTTCTGCTCCTTGATATGTTGTTTTCCCGCTGGTATTTTCAAAAGGCATGCATGATGGCAAAGTCACACTTAGAATATTAGCAAGTCTTCGGTTAACATTCTCTATTGAATAATTATCAACCTCGCCATGCCTGTATACATAATTGCTGTACAAGTCGCTTTCATTCAAAAAATCTTTCTCAAGATAATCTTTTCCTCCCAGCATTCCAAAAAGCCTTATCGATGTTTCGCCTTGCGCAAGTATGCAGTCTTGCATTGCAAGATTCAGGCTCTGCGCCTTATTATTCAGCTCAGCAGAATTTTGTGCGCTCTCAATTTTCTCTTGGCTGCTATTATTTTTCAGATAGAAAACTGAAGCAGATATTGCAATTATTATGATTCCGATGATGATGAATACAGAAACTTGTCCGACTTTCATATTTTTCATTAAAACAAACAACTTTATAAATATGTTCCATTTTTACAAGTTTTATGTTTCCAGGAGTAAATCCAAAACAGATGCAGCAGGCGATGAAGCGCATGGGTGTCCAGCAGACTGACATAGATGCTGTTGAAGTAATAATCAAGACTAAAGACAGCGAGCTTGTTTTCTCTAATCCGCAGGTTGCAAAAATTAATATGATGGGCCAGGAGTCATACCAGATTGTTGGGGAGCCTAAAGAACGCCCGCTTTCCTCAGAACCAGATATTTCTGAAGAAGACATTAAAACAGTCATGGAACAGGCAGGCGTTGGCAAGGAAAAGGCTGCAGCAGCCATAAAAAGGCATAAAGGGGACCTGGCAGAAGCCATTCTAGAACTAAGCGGGCAATAAAGCCTTCTGTAATAGCAGAAAAGTTTAAAAGTACGCCGTCCTTTACTACTTTATATGGAGAAATTTCAGGAAGATAGGCTGCAGGCTCGAAAATACGTAAAGGCAGCAGACCACATGCTTACGCAGACTTACCTGCTTGTCAAGGACCCCAAGCTTCTTGTGGCTGTGACTGACAATCTTTTGCTTGCTTGCGAATCTGCAATGTCTTCAGTGCTTCATTATGACAGGATTTTCAAGAAAATCCCGCCGTTCCATGACAATTTCGAATCAAAATTCAACATGTTTAAAATGAAAACAGCGCCAATGAACAAGCTTAATGAATATATTCTTTTGATAAATGAGCTTAAAACCCTCCAAGAAAAGCACAAGCAGAGCGCTGTGGAGTTTTCAAGAAAGGACAATTTTGTAATGGCTGATGACAACTACAATCTGCAGCTGATAACAAAGGAAAAAATACAGGATATCATGTCAAAAGTCAAGAATTTTTTGACAGAAGTTGAGAAGCTCACGTCAAAGGATGAAGGAATATTCAATTTAGCAAGCGAGATCTAATGGAAGAGACATTCAACGAAGCGATTGAGGAACTGAAAAGGGCAGACCATCTCATATTCGTAAGCCTGAAGTATACCAGGACAGTGGATGTCATAAAAAATGTCATTGAAAGGCTGATAAACTGCTTTGACTGCATAATCGGCGCTCTTCTGAAAAAGCAAATCAGCGATGAAAAGCTTGAGGAGATTCCATCAAGCGTTGTCGGCAGGGTGAATGAAATCAAAAAATTATACCCTGATGACAGGCAGATTATTGAATGGCTGGATTTCTACATGGTCTTGAGAAGCATATCAAAAGCAAAATTCGACAGGTCAATGGAATACAGAAGGCATGTGACAATGACTGCCACGCTTGTAGACGGAACTGTGATGCAGGTTGACATTGACAGAATCCACGAATACTTTGACAAAACCAAAGAATTTATAGAATACGCAAGGAACATAATGTTCAAAACAGAGCAATCATGACAAAATTCATTGCAATAGCATCAGGGAAGGGTGGTGTTGGAAAGACATCCACTGCAATAAATCTCGGAACAGCCCTCTCGCAGATGGGAAGGCATGTTGTCGTGATGGATGCAAATCTTACAACTCCGAATGTTGGCATTCATCTGGGAGTTTCAAAAGTTCCAGTAAGCCTCAATGATGTTTTAAGAGGAAAGAAAAGCATAAGCGATGCAGCTTATGAGCATTCTTCAGGATTGAAAATCATACCAGCAAGCATTTCAATGGAGGAGCTTGCGCACATAAATTATGATAAACTTACAGATGCTGTACTGGATTTGGACGGCAAGACAGAGCTTGTGCTGATAGATGTTGCGGCAGGGCTTGGCAAGGAAGCTATTTCTGCAATAAAATCTGCGGATGAGATACTTGTTGTCGTAACCCCAGATATGCCTTCTGTCACAGATGCCTTGAAAACAATAAAGCTGGCGCATGATGTCGGGATAAAAACTGCAGGCGTCATAATCAACAGGGTAAGGGATGACGGGCTTGAGCTTTCTGCAAAGAATGTGGAAGCACTGCTTGAGCGCCCAATCGTAGGCATTATACCAGAAGATGACAATATGAGAAAAGCTTTAAAGCAAAAGCATCCGATAGTATTTTCACATCCAGAATCAAAGGCATCTTTAGGCTATAAAAAAGTAGCTGCCTTGATGGTTGGAGCAAAATATGAACATTCTGCTTCAAAAAAACAGGAAAGTTTTTTCAACAGCCTGCTTAAGAAACTAGGACTAGCATAATATGCCAAAACCGTTGGAACAAAAATTGAGGGAAAAGGGGTGGTCTGATGCTGATATTCAGCACGCTCTTTCTGTCCTTGGCGAAGGAAGCAACGTCGCAGAAATAAATGTTTATGCTAATAAAATAAATCCTGTGGTTTACTGGACCGCTTTGGTGATGGCAATCGCCGGAAACATATTCATAGCTGTCCTTCTCATACCATTCCTGCTTTTCCTGCAGAGCACACAGCTTTTCCTGCTGATGATTGTTTTGGGTATCAGCTTCGGCCTGCTGTTCAATTTCATATTGAAAGACATAGAGCTTGTAGATCCTTCTCATCACATAATAGCAGAAGTGTTCATACCTGCATTGGGAATAATTACAATCTTCATAATGATTACAATTGCTAACCAATTAAGCTTCAGGGTAGATAATCCAATCCACCAGAATCCTGTGTTAGTGAGCGTAATTTACATAGCAGCATTCATTCTGCCGTATGCAGTCTTCAGATTGTATGAGTTCTTTAAGGGAATAAAGATTTCGCATGTAGAAACGTAAAATGTCAAGCAATACTTATGCGATTTATTTCATAATTATTGTAATAGTGCTTATATTCGTGTTAGCAGTTGCATGGCTCTTACTAAGAAACAAGATGAAAAGGGATATTGAAGAGTCTCACAAGAGAATAAAGAAAGGCAGGGGAAAATAATAGTTTTAGAGAAGCAGAAATAGCACGCCAGTGGTCTAACGGCATGATACGAGCTTCCCACGTAGAAACTACGGAAAGAGCTTGTGATCCGGGTTCAATTCCCGGCTGGCGTATTATAATAATTTATTTCTTTCCTATCTTCCAAAGAAGATTGAACATATTTCTATATTCATCAGCTATCAAGTTGAGCCTTATCAGAATGGCTACTGGTGTTTCCATCCAGGCGACTATCGCCACATTATTTCCGTAAACATATGTTCCGACTGGAGTTGGCACTTCCTTATTGACAAATCTTTTTTCTGCGAGAGGTATTTTCTTTATCTGCTTGCTGCTGCGCTCGCTTTCATTTATTATCATCCTGACTTTTATGTTTCTTTTCATGCGCTCGTTGTCAAAGTGCGGGAAGTAATGCTTGAGTATTTCATTGACATCTGCGCTGCCTGCAAATATCAGTATTTCCTTGCCGACTCTCAGCTGGTCGTCGAATACTGATTTGAGCGCCTGCTTTCCCCTGTAGAATATTGTTTCATTCTTCTCTTTTGCCAAGAGCGAAAGGTTGTGCAGCCCTTGTAGCTCAGGCATTATCATCTTGATGTTGTCTTCCTGCTCATGCAGAATGTCAATCAGCCTGCTAGGCTCTACTGCCTCAAAATATTTCCTGTTGTTTGTTTTGATGTACGATACAAGCCCTTTCTGGATTAGCCGTTCAAGAGCATCATAGACTGTTCTCCTGTGTATGCCTGTGTTTCTTGTAATCAAGCCTGCCAATGAAGCTCCCTCTTTCAGCAAATACTGGTATATTTTGGACTCTGCGTTCGTCAGGCCCATGTTTTCTAGGAATTTTGTGTTCATGAATCAAAAGAATACTATTTTATTTATATAATTTGTGGTGAAATATATCACCACAATAATATTAATACAAATTTCTTCTTATTATGCTTCAGGTGATAAAAATGACACAAGAAATTTTAGGAGTAAAAGAATATGCAGGAATGAAGGAAAGCAGGATGGATTATGAGCGGGCAAAGCAGAATGCGCCTTTGCTGAAAAGCGAAATAATCGAGCCTTTTGAGCAGATGCTCAGGACGCATTATGCGAACGCGACAGGATTTGATGAATACAGCCTGCCTTTCGCAATAACAAAGATTGGGCTCTCGCTAGGAGACGGGATAGGATTTGATCTTAGGGGGGAGACAAGGACAAAGAAGCCAGCTTACAAGGAAATTGTAAAGGACATGGAAGGCTATATCGAAGGAATAAACTTCCTTTTGTCAAGAGGCAGGACAATAACAGGAGTGATGAAGCACAACAACAAGCCTTTTGTGAATGTTGAAAAATTAAGGGATGACTATGATGTGAAAGTTGCAGCTCACATAAGCCCTGAGTTCAAGTTTACAATTGACTACAGATTCCAGCCAGATGAAACTTCAAGCATTCTAGTTCCTACAAGAATGGGGCTTGATGCGAGAACTGCAGTGCTTTATGCAAATGCAGTTTCAATGTACGATTCGATGGCCAGATTGCAGAAGTCTTTTGAACAGGATTCAAACGATGAGCAGTTTGCAATGGGCGAGCCAGTAAGAGTCACAAAAAAGAAAGCGTATGATGCTTCTGAAAAGACAAGGGAAGGTCCAAGATGGAGCTATGTAGTCCAGACTTTGGTGACTGTTCCTGTGAAAAATGCTCCTACTGGAGAGCTTGATGATCTGCTAAATGCAGAAGGATCAATACACAAACTGCGAAGAGATTTTTCGCAATACAAGCTGATGGAGCATCCTGACAGGGCAGAGGTTTTTGTATCACTGAAAAGCGTTTACGACAGGATACAAGGACTGAAGAATTCAGACTCTGTTTCAGCAACAGTAATTTCTGTAGCTCAGCAGGAAGTCTTGCCAGAGAACCAGTAAATATTTTTTTATTTTTTACTTTTTCATGTTCGCGGTACAAAAAAATCTCGAAGATATTTTTTGTACAAGAAACGCCATGCGTTTCTTTGTATCTAATCTGGGATAAGTCTCACGCTAGTGAGACTACGCTCTCCCAGACTCACATTTTATTTAGAAATGTTTCTTATGAATAATAGAAAAATGAAGAAGAAATAAAATAAAAATTAAGAAGCTTCCATATCTTCAGGCTTCTCTTCAATCTGTGATGGTATTGCTGTCTTTGAAATCAGCATCACATCGCCGAATGACTTGACAAGGTTCTGCGGAACAATAACGCCCTTTGCGCTTCCCAAGACCTTTTCTAGATAAGAATTCCTTGTAGCCCTGACTCTCCAGCCGTAAACTTTTGTTTTTGTGAGAATTGCTTCCTCAACCTCGCCGAAGTAATCACCATTGTCGGTAAAAACCTTCATGCCGACTGTTTCCGAAACCCTCTTCATCTTAAGCATTTTCACACCTCATAATTTTTTTATTGAATAATAGCAAATCTTATCAGTTGCTTCTTGATTTATATAGTTTTCGGTTTAAATCGAGAATAATCATCAGCTAACTTTATAAATAAAGAGTATGGTATTAATGTCATGCAGTACAAGAACCTTACAATAATAGGAACAAGCCACATATCGAAGCAGAGCGTTAACGAAGTAAAGCGAGTTATTTCAGAGAAAAAGCCTGCTGTTGTTGCTATAGAATTGGACAGAAATAGGTATGCGGGGCTTGTCAGCGGTGAAGAATCAAGAATTACTTTCAGTGATATAAGGCATATCGGGTTAAAAGGCTATATTTTTGCATTGATTGGCGCATATGTTGAGAAAAAACTTGGTAATATAGTTAATGTTAAGCCAGGAGCTGACATGCTTTCTGCTGCCCAGGCAGCTCAAGAGAATAATGCAAGGGTTGCGTTGATAGATCAGGACATTGCAATAACGCTTCAGAAGTTTTCCAAGCGTTTCACCTGGCGCGAAAAATGGAATTTCTTTGTAGATTTTGTTTACAGCTTCTTATTCAGGAAGAAAGCAATGAAAAGATTCGGGATTTCCAACCTGGATTTGTCGAAAGTTCCTGAAAAAGAAGTTATTAGGAAGATGATTGGATATGTCCAGATGAGATATCCTAACTTATACTTTGTTCTGATACAGGAAAGAAACTACATAATGGCTGCAAGACTGCACAAGATAATGGAAATGTATCCTGAAAATGAGATAGTGGCTGTGGTCGGTGCAGGGCACGAAGAGGAGATCGTCGAACTTCTAAAATCCAAAGATATATAAATTGAAAGTGCATTAAAAGGAGGCATGGCTGGTTATTGGTATGCTGTAAAGAGGTATTTCAGATTTAATCCTGATGAGATTAAGGGACTTATAATCACAACCCTGATTTTTGGTTTCATGCTTTCTTTCAGGGAATGGGGCACTGAGCAGTTCCAGCTTTCTACAGGCTTGATAAATTTTGTAAATGCAACTCTTGTTGCAGGGCTTGCCCTTCTTTTCAGGGAAAGCATAAAAAGGATGTTTGCAATAAAAAAAGGTTATTACCTTGAATACAAAGTCTGGATTTACGGCATACTGTTTGCATTAATACTTGCTTTTGTAACGAGAGGATATGTTGTTATTCTGCTGCCAGGAGCTGTAATACTTTATCACGAAGCAGGGCTTAGGATTGGAAGATTCAGGTACTGGACAAATACATTCGACATATTCTTAGTTTCAATTATGGGTCCTGCAGCGAACATTGTGCTGGCTGCGATATTCAAATATTTATCTTACATCTGGCCTGCAAATCCATTGATAGCAAAAGCAATCACAGTCAATCTTTTGATGGCGGTATTTTCAGGACTGCCAATACCATATACAGACGGAGGAAATGCATTCTACGGAAATAGGTCATTATGGGCGCTTGCCTATGGAACAATAATATTCTCGGCAATACTGCTTTATTTCTTGAGTTCAGTTTTTTGGGCAATACTTGCAGGAGTAGTAATGGGATTCGTCTGCCTGATATTCTGGTTCATGTATGTTGATAAGCTATAGAAAACTAAAAAATCCTTTCTGTACAAGATACGCTGCTAGAATGTATGCAAGAAAGTGATGCAGACCGAACATCATGAAGAGTATGTAAACTGCGCAGGCGCCATCTATGAGACTAAGCATGCTTTCCCTGAACATGTAAGCCTTGGCTGCAAGGTATGCCATGGCTGCGAATGCGAAATTCCAGGCTATCAAATCGAACTGGAGCAGCACTATTCCTATAGCACATAAAAGGTCCATTATTCCGAAAAATTTAACTAGCATCAAGCCTTCCCTCTGATAAAGATTAATAAAACTTGCGTAAAATGAGCCGAAAAAACGGAGCTTGGTGGGGAGAATGGGTTGAGTCGTTCTTTGTAGTGCTTCTTATCATCGGATTCCTTATAGCGGTGTTTGCGCAAAGTGTGCTGCTGAATTACGTCATAATATTCCTTTGCGGGCTGTTTGTCGGCAGGCTGATGTATGAAGAGAAGAAGACTTTCAAGTTTCCAATCTATCTGATAATTGCAGGATTCTTGTTCGGTTACATAATTGGAAGTTATTATTCAGATTGGAAAATGATAATTCTAATATTTGTTGTTGGAGCAATCATCAGCTATTACATACATTACAAGAAATATCTGAAATAATCCACAACATTTAAAAACAAAACTGCTCGCATCTCTAGTATGTTTTGTCCGAAATGCAAATCAATCCTCCGCCCGATGAAGGACGGAAACAAGAAATTCATGGGATGCAGCTGCGGCTATAAGGAAAATTCTGGAGGAAGCTTCAAGGAAGAGATAAAGAAAGAGAATAAGATTGAAGTTGTCAGGGAAGATGTCGAGACTCTTCCGTTAGTGGATGCGCAGTGCCCTGAATGCAGGCATGAGAAAGCATATTTCTGGAGCATACAGACAAGGGCATCAGACGAACCAGAGACAAGATTCTTTAGATGTGAGAAGTGCAGGCATACGTGGAAGGAATACACATAAAAAACAATCTTCTGAAAATAATTGTCAAGCCAAACTCTTCTAAGAATGAAATTCTTGGCTTTGATGAGAATAAGCAGGCTTTGAAGGTTGCTATCTGCGAGCCTGCTGACAAGGATAAGGCGAACAAGGAAGTGATAAGATTCTTTTCAAAGCTTCTAAAAAAGAAAGTCAGAATAAAATCTGGATTGAGAAGCCATGAAAAGATTTTAGAAATTACTTAACTACATATTCTTGTATGTTTCAACTTCTTTCTCTAAAATAACTAATTCAACTCCTGCTTTCTTGAACATCTCGATGCTTTCCTGCGCAGCGTGGTACATCTTATGCGCAACAACCCTTTTTATTCCTGTGCTTATTATCATCATTGCGCAAACCCTGCACGGCGCCATTTTGCAGTATACTGTACCGCCTTGAATGCTTATTCCATTTTTTGCTGCCTGCAGCATTGCATTCTGCTCTGCGTGTATTGTTCTCATGCAGTGCTGCCTTACTGTGCCGTCATCATCAATCACTTTTTTCATGAGATGCCCGACTTCGTCGCAGTGCGGCAGTCCTGGAGGCGAGCCTACATAGCCTGTGCATAGTATTCTTTTGTCTTTCACAATTAATGCCCCGCTTCTTCCCCTGTCGCAGCTTCCTCTCTTGCCGATTTCATTCATTATGTTGATAAAGTATTCGTCCCAGCTCGGTCTTTTGTAAGTAGATGGTGTTTCTACTGTCTGCACTGGCGGTTTTGTCTTGATTTTCAAATCAGCAACCATCTTGTCAACTTTTTTCATCAGAGTGTAAACATCAGAATCGTTCATAAGAACTATGCTTGCCATGCTCATGCATTCGCCGATTCTCTGCCCTGAGCCTGTCTGCCCTGTCATTTCAAGTTCTTCCATCGCCTTGAATTCTTCAATCGTCTGAGGGTCTTCTTCCCTTTCTCTCTTTTTCATCCGCAGAAATCTGACTTCAAGCGGAGCATCAACCTTTACTAAATGGAAATCATATTTTTTCTTTAGCGCATTGACTTCATCAGGATGCCTTATTGATGTAATGACATAATCTTTGCCTACAATTAATTTCTTCAGGACTCTTTCAGCAAGCACTGAATTGCCATGTTTCTCTCTTAACTCATTGCCTATCTTCTGAAGGTTTTCCCTTGTGACTTTCTTCTTTTTTGCCTTCAAGTCCTCTCTTAGAATGTCAGAAAGCGATATGTGCATGAAACCTTTCTCTTTTAGGTAATCGCCAACAGTATCCTTCCCCCCGCAAAAACTTCCTGTCAAACCTATAATCATGCAGGGAAATAATGAATGAGTCTTTAAATTCTTTACTATTTTCGAGTAGATATATTTCGGAATAATTACGATGCAGGATATAAATCGTTAAAAAGCCTTCAAATATTCTTTTACGCAGTTTATAGGGGTGAAAAGATGAAAACATTCGAAACTTTCGAAGACGTTCTAAAAACTGTAGAATTTGAAGGAAAATTGCTTCCTGGATTCAGTGGAATCGGCAGGTTAAGAGGAAGGCAGGATTACAGCGAAGATGAAACAACAGTTCTGAATCATTTCTTTACAAATATCAATTCTAATGTTTATTGTGCTAAAGACACAATGCCTAATGAATTCTGGGCTTTGATTATGGGGCAGTATGCTAGAAGCAATCTCACAGCGAGAGACAGGCTCCTGGTTTTGTTTCAAGATATGGAAACTAAAAAGAAGGGAATTCCTGTTAGCGAAGTTGCTGCAGCAATAAAAAAACACGGCGACATAACAGAGCTTCTTGAAAAACACATGAAAGAAGCAGGCAAATTCATAGAGGAATATGGAATAGCTTATGGCCACGCATCGTTGAGAGATTCAGGAACTATCAGAATTTGTTTCGAAGGCGTAAGCCAGAGGATTACAAAATTCCTGGAAGCTGCGAGGGAAGGCGCATATCAGGAGCAATCAACAAGGGCCTTGCCATTCAAGGTTGAGCATCTCGGAATGCCTTACGAAATAAGAGGAACAGAATTTGAGAATGTAATGATGTCTATGGATTTGAAGCTTATCAAATTCTATGACAGGCTTTATTCTTCTTTAGTACAGCATCTGCACAAGAAATTTGCGCATTTGAGAGCTGCTGCTGACAAGGAAATAGCTGACAGGCTTGGCGGGGA
Organism: uncultured archaeon; assembly: GCA_903907555.1. Classification (GTDB taxonomy): domain Archaea; phylum Nanobdellota; class Nanobdellia; order Woesearchaeales; family CAIVOO01; genus CAIVOO01. The sequence continues at coordinate 34,379 of CAIVOO010000080.1, forward strand.
TGATATAAAACTCACTGACAGGGACTGGAACGGCATTATCGAAGCCAAAGCATTCGATGTTGCAAGATATCTGCTGCCACAGAACATGACAACATCCCTTGGCGTGACATTAAACACAAGAAGATTTCAAGATGTTTTGACAGAATGGCAGTCATCGCATTTGTGGGAGATGAGAATGGTTGGCAGGGCTGCGCAGATAGAATCGATGAAGATAAGCCCAGAGCTGATGAAGCATGGCAATCCATCACCTTATTTCATGAACCTGCGCGGAAATCTTGATGGCGTGTTCGCAAAGTATGCAGGAAGAAATACTGATTTTGAGTACACAAACGAGTATGTAAGTTCAGTTCTTATTGCTCACACCCAAGAACTTGAAGACTTTGTGCTTGCAAGCATACTGCTTAACGGTTCTGATGGAAGCAGGTCATTATTCGAGCTTAAGGACATTGTAAAAAGATTAGGCGCTGACGAGCGAAGGGAAATTGCTGAAGCAGCTGCCAAAGGAAAGGGAGAGCATGATATTTTTAGCAAATCATTGGAGATTGGCTCATTAACATTTGAAAGGGTGTACGACATAGGAGCTTATAGAGACTTGCACAGGCAAAGGGGAGACAGGCAGCAGGTATCGCCTTACAGTGTTGTAGGTTATAGCATGCCTGTTGAAGTGGCTGAAGTCGGAATGGACAAAGAATTTGTAGCATCGGCTGAAGAAGTAAAGAAACTTTATGATTACTTTGGTGCTAATGGATTAAGTCACGTCGGAGAATATGTTCCGATGATGGCAAACACGCTGCTTCACGTAGCAACAATGGATCCAGGCCAGCAGTTCTATCAGGCAAAATTAAGATGCCAGGCAGCTGGAATAGATTCTTACAGGACAATCTCATTGCAGGAGGTAGCGCAAACATTGGAAATAATGCCTTCATTCAAGGGATTAGTGCCTTATGATGCAACACCTAAATATGATTTGGGAAGGCTTCCAGAGAAAGTTGAAGGCATTGTGAGAAAGAACAAGAAATGAACAGGCATCCAGACTCTAGGCTGATTGTTTATGACGGGCAGAACTGCTGCGGCAAGACCACGCAGTTCCATTTGTCTTCTAAATATATTTATGACAAAGACAGAAAATACAATGTCCTGCTGACAAGAGAGCCGACTTTTGGGAAGTACGGCTTGCAGATAAGGCAGGTTCTGGCAAGCGGGAAAGACCCATTTTCTGTCAGGGATGAATGTTTTGATTTGTTTGTGAAGGACAGGTTCGACCACATCGATAATCATATACTGCCTGCCCTTGAGAAGGGCTATATCGTGCTCTGCGACCGCTACATGTATTCAACATTGTCATTCCAGGGAGCGCAGGGTGTTGGTTTTGAGAAGATGATTCAGGCGCATGAAGGAGTCCTTGTTCCAGACTTGGTCCTGCTTTTTGATTTGCCCATAGAAATTGCGAATGAGAGGAGAAGAAAAAGGGGAGAGCTGATTAAGGTTACAGAAAATGAAAAGATACAGCCTGCTGTTGCCGAAAACTACAGGAAAATGCAGAGTTTACTACCTAACCATCCAATAAAAGTTATAGATGCTACACACTCAATTGAAAAGATATTTGAGGAAGTCAGAAACGAATTAAACAAAGTCTTGCCTTACTAATCAACATTCTGAACTCTAACCGCAATATTCAGCCCTGGCCATTGCTTTTTCATCATCTCAGCCATGTTTTCAAGGAATTCTTTGGAAGGCGGCTCTATTGGATTGTATTTCTCATCAACCAAAGGCACATTGTTCCTGAACTGCTGAAGCACCCAAGTACATTTTATGTATTTTATTGCTTCAGCAATCTTGAGAAGGTCTTCTTTGGTGTAAACAAGCGTGGGAACTATTGTTGTCCTGATTTCTATCTGGACTTTGTTCTGAATCTCTTCAAGATATTTCAGCGTATCCTTGATGCTTGCCAGTAGTTTCTCTGTGCTTCTGAAGAAAGTCTTTGACTTTGTGACTTCCTCAATCTCCAATCCAATCGGGCATTTGACATCTACAGCAATAAAGTCAACAAGATTCTCCAGCATTAGAGATTTTAAAGTTTCAGGCTTCGCCCCGTTAGTTTCAATACCAACTAACAATCCATTCTGCTTTGCCATTCTTGCTAATATTAATACAGCCTGCCTCTGCAATGAAGGCTCACCGCCTGTAAACAGCACCCCATCTATGAATTTCTTGTTCTCAAGCATACTGTTCTTTATCAGCATCAAATCAGTCTGATGCTCCTGCTTGAAGTCAAGATAGTTCTTCACATTGCAGAAAGGGCACTTGAAATCGCAGCCGGACATGAAAATAGTCATGCATCTCTTTCCAGGCCAGTCTGCATAGGATACTGATGTTATGCCCCCAATATACGCTTCCATACGAAGAACTCTGGATTTAGGATTTATAATGCTGTCGGAAAATCACTTATTTTCTATTGTGCTTATAATATCGTCAACATCATCGACAAAGTACAGCAAATCTAAATCTTTCACATTGTTAATGAAGAATTCTTGTTTCAATGGATTGTTTTTCAGCCAATCAAAGAGCCCTTTCCAGTATTTCTTATTCACGCAGATTATCGGCACCTTGTCAACAATTCCTGTCTGCATCAGCACAGCATATTCAAACAGTTCATTCAATGTTCCATATCCGCCTGGATAGAAAATTAATGCTTCGCTCTTTATAGACATTACAAATCTCCTGATAAATAAGAAGTCAAATGATAATGATTCTGTAAATATTGAATCCGATACTTTTTCTCCTTTCAGCAGCGCAGCTTTTAATCCGAAAGAAGGAGCTCCTGCTTCTGCAGCGCCAGAGTTCGCTGCATGCATTATTCCAGGGCCGCCACCGCTCACTATAGCGTATCCTTTTTTTCCCAATTCAAAGGCAACCTCTTTGCAATGCTTGTAATATTCACTCTCTTTCGAGACCATGTGAGAACCAAAAAATGTGATTATCTTCTTGTCAACTTTGTTCAATAGAGCCAATCCATCATTTATTTCTTTCTGAACCTGGTTTATGGTCCAGTCTTTCTGCAAATACTGTTTATTCTTGTGAAGCTTGCTCATATGCAAAAGCTTTAAATTCTCTTTTATATATAAAACCTATCTATGCACCCTGCCATCCTGTTTGAGAAGAAGCCGAACAATATAGTCAGATGCACTGCCTGTAATCACTATTGTCTTATCAAGGAAAACAGCACAGGCATATGCGGTGTTAGAAAGAATATCAAAGGCGAATTATTCTTATTGGTTTATGGAAAGTCTTCTGGCTCTCATGTCGATCCTATGGAGAAGAAGCCATTATTCCATTTCCTGCCTGGAGAAAAGATTTTCTCATTCGGCACTGTCGGATGCAACTTCGGATGCGGGTTCTGCCAGAATTGGAATATTTCGCAGATAACAAGGGGTGCGCAGAGTCAGAAAGAGTATGTTATTGACCAATATGGAGCTGACTTGTATCCTGAACAGATAATTGATTATTGCGTAAAGAATGAGATAAAAGCTATTGCTTACACTTACAATGAGCCAACAATCTTTGTAGAATATGCTTTGGATGTGATGAAGCTGGCAAAGAAGCACAAGATAAAAAATGTTTTTGTAACCAACGGCTATGAATCAAAGGAATGCGTAGAACTCATAGCTCCTTATCTTGATGCAGCAAACATTGATTTGAAAGGCTTCACAGAGAAATTCTACAGCAATCTGTGCAAGTCAAGGCTTAAGCCTGTGTTAGAAACAATTAAGCTGATGCACAAGAAAGGAATCTGGCTAGAATTGACTACATTGCTTATTCCTGGCGAAAATGATTCTGAGAAGGAGTTGAAAGAAATTGCAGAGTTCATAAAATCAGTTTCCCCATCAATTCCCTGGCACATAAGCGCTTTCCATCCTGATTTTGAGATGCTGGAGAAACAGCCGACAAAATTATCTTCATTAGAAACAGCTTACAACATAGGCAAGAAGGCAGGATTGAAGTTTGTCTACATAGGAAACATCATATCAGACAAGTATGAGAACACTTACTGCCCGAAATGCAACGAACTTGTGATAAAGCGGATGGGTTATCAAGTGCAGAACTTCCTGAAGAACGGCAGATGCAAATGCGGTGAGAAGATTGCAGGAGTGTGGAAATGATCAGAGAGCCGGCAGTTTCAGGAACTTTTTATCCTTCTGACAAGCACGAGCTTTCGCAAATGATTGACAAGTTTTTGCTGGATGCAAAGCCTGTATTCAATGGAAAGCTCAAAGCAATAATAGTTCCTCATGCAGGTTACATCTATTCAGGCCCAATAGCAGCTTATGCTTACAAGCTGATAAAAGACTATAAGAAAATAATATTAATAGGCCCAAGCCATCAGGTTTACTTCTATGGAGCTGCTTATGATGAATCAGAATTCTGGCAGACTCCTTTAGGGAAAGTAAAGATTTACAGGCCAAACATTGATTCAGAGATTCTTGCTCCAATGGAAGCAGCTCATCTGCAGGAGCATTCTGTTGAAGTCCAGATACCTTTCCTGCAGAAAGTTTTGAAAGACTTCGAAATACTTCCAATAGTGACTGGTGAAGTAACTCCCAAAGAATTATCTGAAATTATAGTTCAGCTTTTGGATGAAAACACCTTGCTAATCATCAGTTCTGATTTAAGCCATTATCTGCCTTACAAAGAGGCGGTAGCGGCTGATTCTGTAACTTGCTCAGCAATAGCAAACAATAACCTGCCAGAATTCGCGAGCAAAGGCGATGCCTGCGGCAAAACAGGAATAGAAGTTGTTATGCACATTGCAAAGAAATTGGGTTGGAAATGTTCGCTGCTGAAATATGCAAACTCAGGAGATACTGCAGGAGACAAAAGGAGGGTTGTTGGATATGCCAGCTTCGCATACTTTAAGTAAAGAAGAGCAGAAATATCTTCTGAAACTTGCAAGAAATGCAATTGTTAAATTCCTTAACAAGGAAAAAACAGATTTTGAGAAGCCTCCTTACGAAATTCTTAATGAAAAGCGCGGAACATTTGTCACATTAACAATAAACAAGGAGCTTAGGGGATGCATTGGCAACATAATTCCTGCTTATACAATCCAGGAAGGAGTAATCAGAAATGCAATCAATGCAGCATTTAACGATACAAGATTCTTTCCTTTGGCAAAAGACGAATTAAAAGATGTTGAAATCGAAATATCCATACTTACCAAACCAGAGGATTTGAAATTCAAGGACTATAATGAGCTTTTGAAACTTTTGAAGCCGGAATATGGGGTTATTCTTGAGAATTCAGGATATTCTGCCGTATTCCTCCCGCAGGTATGGGAAGACTTGCCTGATAAGGAAGAATTTCTTTCGCATTTATCGATGAAAGCAGGACTTGATTCAGATGCATGGAAAGACAAGAAGACTAAAATAAAAATTTTCGAAGTGCAAGCATTTCATGAGTAGTGAATTTCACAGATTTGATTAAATGTTTCAATAAAAGAATTATTTACAATAGTAAAATTATTGCTGCTGCTCCTCTGCCTTTGCAAAGTTTGCTAATGTAGTATTCTTCTTAACTGTCTCGTAACTTATTTTCTTGAACTTTTCCTTGCTCATAAACACCTCTTTTTCTTGACGAGAAAAAATTATGATGTCTGTGTATATAAACATCTCTAAAATTTAAAATATGTTTTGCATGATATATGTTTAAGGTTGTGATGTTCTGATTATTTTATTGCAGTTATGAGTGAAAAAATTTTAACTTAGCAATGGTATTCATTTGTGAAAAATATTTTACAGAATATCATTCAAAGAATATATTATCAACAACAATCATGTTTATATACCAATTGTCATTTCTAAATTCTCCGCGGGTTGTGCTTTTCAAAACTGAAAAAACACAACAGGTTGTGGTTTTAATCATTTTTTAGTGAAAATCGAGGTGTATGAGTGAAGTGCCCTTTTTGTAACAACGAAAACACGAAAGTTCTTGACAAAAGAGAGACTGATGACAGCAAACTGGTCACAAGAAGAAGGCGAGAATGCACAGACTGTTCTAAAAGATTTACAACATATGAAAAAATAGAATCAAACGACTTGATAATAATCAAGAGGGATGGAAGGAGAGAGCCTTTCTCAAAAGAAAAAATTATGAAAGGATTCATGCGCGCCTGCGAAAAGCGCCCGATACAATCACAGGCGATAAACAAGGCTGTTGATGAAATAGAGCTTGAATTGCTGTGCAAAAAAGCAGGCGAGGTGCAGAGCAAGAAGATAGGCGAGCTTGTGATGAGCAAGCTTTTCCAGCTTGACAATGTAGCTTACATAAGGTTCGCGTCTGTTTACAGGAAATTTGCTGATGTTAACGATTTCACTGAAGAAATAAAGAACCTGAAATCTATAAGAGTGAAAAATAAAATCAAATGAGGTGGAAATAGTGTCTGAGACCAAGTCAAAAACAGAGCATGCGGGGATGAATTTTCCAAGAAAGTTTACAACAGAAGGAAAAAATCCTTTGGAAGAGGTTGACTACGAAAAGAGAGACTGCGCAATCATAGAGCCTGACGGCAAGATTGTTTTCGAAATGAAAGGGATAGATGTTCCATCAACATGGTCTCAGCTGGCAGCAGACATCCTAATCTCAAAATATGTCAGGAAAGCAGGAGTTCCAGGAACCGGCAATGAAGTAAGCGCAAAGCAAGTTGTTTTCAGGATAGCTAACACAATAAGAAAGTTTGGCGAAGAGCAGGGTTATTTCAAATCTACAGCTGATGCGCAGGCATTTGAAGACGAAGTCTTGCATCTGTTGATAAACCAGAAAGCAGCATTCAATTCACCAGTGTGGTTCAACTGCGGATTGTTCCAGCAGTACGGGATAAAGGGCTCTGGCGGAAATTTCGCATTCGATTTCGAGAAGAACAAGATTATCGAGACAGACAGCAGCTATGAAAGGCCTCAATGCTCTGCATGTTTCATTAATTCAGTGGGCGATGACTTGATGTCAATATTCGGATTGGTAAGGACAGAGGCCAAGCTTTTCAAGTACGGCTCTGGAACAGGAACCAATTTCTCAAAATTGCGCGGAAGGAATGAAAAGCTTTCCGGCGGGGGAAAATCATCAGGACTAATGTCATTCCTCGAAGTATTTGACAGGGCTGCAGGCTCAATCAAATCAGGCGGAACAACTAGAAGGGCAGCGAAAATGGTATGCCTTGACATGGATCATCCTGAAATTGTTGATTTCATCAACTGGAAAGTCAAGGAAGAGAAAAAAGTAAAGGCATTGATAGATGCAGGCTATCCTTCAGATTTCAACGGCGAGGCTTACAAGACAGTTGGCGGGCAGAATTCCAATAATTCTGTAAGAATAAGCGACGAATTCATGAACGCAGTTCTCTCAAACGGAAAATGGAAAACAAAAGCAAGAACTGGCGGAGAAATCATGGGCGAATATGATGCCAAGGACTTGATGAGGCAGATATGCACAGCAGCCTGGCACTGCGCAGACCCAGGAGTGCAGTTCGATACAATAATCAATGACTGGCACACCTGCTCGAACACAGACAAGATACGGGCTTCAAATCCGTGTTCAGAGTTTATGTTCATTGACGACAGCGCATGCAACTTAGCATCAATCAACCTTTTGAAATTTGTGGATGACGATGGAAACTTCCAGATAGATGATTTCAAGCATGCATGCAAGATTGTGACAACAGCCCAGGAAATAATTGTTGATGCAGGCTCTTATCCAACAGAGTCGATTGCAAAAAACAGCCATGACTTTAGGCCTTTGGGGCTTGGTTATGCAAATTTAGGGACTATGCTGATGATTAACGGAATTCCCTATGAGAGCGACAAGGCTTTTGCAATAGCAGGAGTCATAACTTCAGTAATGACTGCGACAGCTTACAAGACATCAGCTGAGCTGGCTTTGGTAAAAGGAACATTCAACGGATTCCAGAAAAACAGGGAGCCTATGCTCAGGGTAATGAACAAGCACAGGGATGCAGCATACAAGCTTGACATCAGGCTTTGCCCGAAAGACTTAATCAACGCAGCAAGAGAGGAATGGGACGAAGCAATCAGGCTGGGAGAGAAGCACGGCTATAGAAATGCGCAGACAACACTGCTTGCTCCGACAGGAACAATAGGCTTGCTGATGGACTGCGACACTACAGGAATAGAGCCTGATTATGCAATTGTGAAATGGAAAAAGCTTGCTGGCGGAGGATATTTCAAGATTGTAAACCAGTCTATTCCAAGGGCACTGCAGAAGCTAGGATATTCAGACAAGCAGATTGAAGACATAATCTTCTATATTTTGGGCCACGGAACTATCGAGTCAGCCCCCCACATAAATCCTGACGCATTGAATAAGTTGGGATACACTGACAATGAGATAGTTGAGGCCGTAAAGGCTGTCAGAAAAACAAAAAAGATAGACGAGAATACGCCTTATGTAAGCACTAAAGCGCTGAATCAGAGAGGATTGACAGCAGAGCAGATAGAGCAGGCAAAATTATTTGTTGAAGGCGCAGGAACAATCGAAGGAGCTCCTCACTTGAAGGAAGAGCATGTTTCTGTATTCGACTGCGCAAGCAAGTGCGGCAAGGGAAAAAGATTCATCAGCCCTATGGGGCACGTGAAAATGATGGCAGCAGTCCAGCCGCATCTGTCAGGGGCAATATCAAAGACAGTCAATGTACCGAATGAGTCAACAGTTGATGACATTGAAAAGATTTATTTCGAATCCTGGAAGATGGGATTGAAATCAGTCGCCCTTTACAGGGATGGATGCAAGCTTTCACAGCCATTGAACACATCATCAAGTTCATTGACAGAAAACAAGGAGAAGAAAGCATCAGCAGTTTTGGAGCTTCCTAAAGGAGTTCTTTTGAGAGGACAAAAGCTTTCAATGCCTCAGAGAAGAAAAGGGATAACAATTGCCTCTGAAATCAGCGGAAACAAGATTTTCCTCAGGACAGGAGAATATGATGATGGGAAGCTGGGAGAAATATTCATTGACATGCACAAGGAGGGGGCAGCATTCAGGAGCATGATGAACTGCTTTGCAATTGCTGTATCTGTCGGACTGCAGTACGGAGTTCCGCTGACCAAATATGTGGATGCATTCACATTTACAAGATTCGAGCCGAACGGATTCACAGACCATCCGAATGTAAGGACATGCACGTCAATAATCGACTTCATATTCCGCGTTCTCGGAATGGAATATCTGGGAAGGACAGACTTTGTTCAGGTTAAGCCTGTGACAGCAAAGGCATCATTTGACGAGATTCCAGGAGAGGACTTGCTAACCAAGCAGAATGCAAACGAGATACAGACGCAGCTTGCATCAATGATGGGAGATGCGCCAATCTGCAATGTATGCGGGCATGTGACAGTGAGAAATGGAGCCTGCTACAGGTGCCTGAACTGCGGAAACTCGCTTGGATGCAGCTAGAATTATTTTATTTTTTATAATTTATTTCTGATGTTGGAATGGGTTTGATTGTTCTAACATAGAAACTCTTTTTAACTGTTAAATATGGTGTGTAGTAAGCAATTCCTTTTTTCGAAACTGTTTTCTTAAAATGTTCGAAGGAACCGAACGGCGATTCTATATTGTCTCCTCCTTCAACAGGCCTGAAATGCGCACTTTCGAAATATCTAGATGATGCTTTAACAAATATCACTGTATTTTTGTAAATGTGCTTTTTCTTAGCCCACTGATTCATTTTAGTGACAAATTTAATTTCTGGCTTTGTTAAATGAGGTTTCGTCATAAGTATCTCTTCTGTAAAAATAAGTACTGTATTCACTAATGCGCCCCCTCTTAAATTTAGATAATAATCAATATTTTTCTTATTGTTCGGACCAAAATCAATGAAAGGATTGTTCAAATCTTTCTTACTTGTCGCAATAACTACTGTTTGGTCTACAGGCTTGCCCCACCAGCGCATCATAATAAAACCTTTGTTATAAAGCTTTAAACAAATGTTGAAAAGTTTAAAAATATCCTTCTTATTTTTCTCGAATGGGTCTTTTTTATGGTTCAAGCCGTTTTTTCTGATATCAGATATGTATTCTTCGGAAACAATTCTGCATAAAAACTTAGAATCAACATGTTTTTTCCAGAATGTATAAAGAGATTTATTGTTCATCACAAGAATATTCGAAAAAGAGTTTATTAAGCTTTTGATTAATTACTAAAAAACAAAAGAATTAATCATCCTTCTCGAATAAATATTTGCTATGGTCTTCTTGAGCCTGCTTGACAAGTTTTGCGAATAGCTGCGGATTAGTAACCCTGTAATGAGTTGCTCCTGAAGACTTGTATTCAGGATTATCAAATCCTTCGAGCTGCCTAGTGAGCTCAGTAAGGCCGTTGCTAAATCTGATGGAAAAATCAACATTCGGAATGTTTACTTTAGGCATTATCTGCATTACAGAATTGTGTATTGTGAGAATATTCTCATCAGATACTGAATAAAGTGCCAATGCCCTGCCTTTTTCAGGTCTCTCAAACCTTCCTCCGAATTTTCCGTAGAATCCTGAGTTAGGAAATTTTGTTGCTGATCTGAAGAAGCTTGCATATGTTTCCAATACTTTATACAATGCAAACAAATTCAGCGAAGGATTTTCAGAGAATGCCTCGACAACCACCTTGCTGTGTTCGTCCACTAATTGTCTTGGCACATATTGCCTGTTTTCTGACAATACTCTTTCCAGTTCTGCCACATTGAAAAGCGCCTTCTCTTTAGGAGTTCCTGCAGAGAAGAAGGTTACATAAGACCATCCTGAGCCGTTGTCTCCTAAAAGATGTAAGTTGTCTTCTTTCGGCTCGAATTTTTTCCCTTGTTCTTCTATAAGCTTGGCTAAATCGCTGTGTCTTTTGTTCCAATTTGTTATTAATTGTCTATTTTGTCCATTCATTGCAAGATTTTCGGAAAATACGCTTATATTTAATATTAACGTTTTTAGAATGCCGGAAAATTTCCGGTTATTGAATTTTTATCTTTGCTATGAAGAATCCCTGGGTCTTTGTCTTGTGGGGCCAGAATCTCCTGCACTTTTTTATTTCAGGATTTAGTTTGCGTTTAAAATGAGTAAGCCCTTCATCTCCTATAGGAAGCTTAATCTCTTCAAGTTTAATGTTGTGAAATTTGCCTAGCGCCCAATCAATTACATATTCATTCTCTTCAGGCTCGAGCGAGCAGGTTGAATAAACTATTGTTGCTCCTTTATTTGCAGCATTTATGGCTGCTGCCAGCAGCTCTTTCTGAAGCTCTGCTCTTTCTTTTATGCCTTCCAGCGTTTTCTTTCCAAACCACTCTTTGTCGTCAACAAAGTTTCCTGAACATGGGGCATCAAGAAGTATCTTGTCAAATTTTAATTCATAATTTGAAATCTTTCTTGCATCGTCAACATAAACAAGAACATTTTTCAGCCCCAGGCGCTCAATATTGTTTTTCAGGGAGCCGATTCTTGCAGGGTTTGTGTCAATGGCGATAATCCTGCCCTCATTTTTCATGTACTGCGCTATATGGGTTGTCTTTCCTCCAGGCGCAGCAGCCATGTCAAGAACCAAATCGCTTTGTTTCGGAGCAAGCACCTGTGCAGGTACCTGCGCAGCAGCCTCCTGTATGTAATAGTATCCTTGCAAATATTCTGATGATGCCCCTGGTGAGAATTTTGCTTTTTTTACCCAATATCCGAAATCAAGATAAGGGATTTTTTCTATTTCTATGCCTTCTGCCTTAAGTTTTTTTATCAATTCATCATCAGAAATCTTTAGGTTGTTTATCCTGATGGCTTGAAGCTCTTTTGCAAATTCCAATCCTTCGAATTCATCTCCAAGAATTTCCTTGTACCTTTCTAGAAATTGATTCATAGTTCTATAATTATTTCTCCAGTTTTTTCATCAACAGACTTTATTACTTTGTGGTTCTTCAGTTTTTCCTTTATTTCCTTCCAGCTGTATTTTTCTCGGGCTTTCTTAAGCTCTGTCATTATCTCCTGAATGAGCTGATAATTCTCATAAATCGCATCGCCTTTCTTCTTGTTGTCTTCAATGTCTGTTTTTATTGTATCCAGCTGTTTCTTCTGCAAATCAATAATATTCTGTATCTTTGCTATCTCCTTGTCTTTCTTTGAAGATATGTCTGTTATTATCTTGGCCTCTCTCTTTTTTGTGAGCACAGAATCAAGAGCTGAATTGAAGCTGTCGAATGTTTTCTTTCCAGATTTTTCAAAAAAACCAAGCTTTATCGGAGCTATCTCGCCAGTTTCATACAATGCAGGATTGTTTTTTGCATCTCTCAGCTTTGTTAATGCGCTGAATACTGCTTTCTTCTCCTTGTCATTAAGCGAATTCGCCTTCTTTTTCTTGTCAATTTCGGCATTGAGGCAAACCTCTTCAGAATAAGTGCCTCCCAAGCTAAGATTTATTGCCAATGACTTTACAATTTCCTTGTCATCAAGCATTTCTTCGAAAGCTCCTTCTGTTAAATGCAGGAAGTCAAATTTTGATTTTGGAAAGACATACTCTTTGCCGCGCTTCAGCTCCCTGTCTTTAGAGATTTGTGTAGAAAATAGTGTGATAATCCTGTAATTAGGGTCGCAAATCACAATGTTGCCCTGCCCAAAAAGCTCTATAATCATTATCCTCTTCTCATCCTTGTGCTGGAATTTAAGCTCTACAATCCTTTCGAAACCATGCTGCTCTATAGATAAGAGTTTAGTATTGTCTATGTGCTTCCTCAATCCCATGCAAAACTGCGAAGGCTTCTCAGGATTATCTCCCTTTGATGAAGCCAGATAGAGAAATTTGCCTGCAACAATCCTAAGAATTTTCCTGCCCTCTCCTGATATGTGGAATTCAAGAGTTATCTCCCTATCTTCAGGATTGTATATCTTCTCGACCTTCCCTCCAACTACAGCCTGCAGTTCAGGAATAAGCCTGCTCAATTCAAAGGCAGTTATTTCTTCTTTCATAGAATAGCAAAAAGAAAGTCGGTTTATAAATGTTTATTAGAATAATCATAGATTATTTGGTTGAATAAAGATCTGATTATTTAAGGCCTAGCAACTGACCACATAAACTCAAAGTAATTCTTTAATGTATTTACTATAAACTTGTTTTTAATAAATATAACAATAGGCTTCTCTTGTGCTAAACAATGAATTGAAATTTTATCCTCTGTTATTCCAAATGCAGTATTATATGCTTCAACATTATCCAAATATCTTACTTTAAGCCCCTTTACTTTAGTAAACTCCTTCCCTCTTATCTTAGAATCCATTACACCTCTTCCATTCATGCCTCTTCTTTCAATCTCTTTTTCTATTCTTTTCATCTCCCATGAATGCAGAACCTCATAGCTCTTCCCTGTTCCTCCAAAAAAACAGAAATCCTTTGATTTTAAAACCTCTTCATACATAACCTTTAATCCAGATATTCCTTCATAAACTTCAACAAATTGCTCAACTTCCTTTAATTTTTCTATATTCTTCAATTCAGGAATCAGATTCTGTATAAATTCAACTTGCTCATTAACAGGCCTTAGAAGATTATCTGGATTAGTTGCAGAAAAATACTTCTTCTTTTCTTTCATAATATAATTTACTAATCCCTTTTCAGCTAATTTATTCAAAACCTGATAAGTTAATGTTCTGTCTAAGCCTACTTTCTTAGCCAATTCAGAGCCATTAATAGAGCCTCTTTTCAATAGTTCCAAGAATACCTTAGCTTCATTCCCTGCTAATCCTGCTTGCTTTAGCTTTTCTTCTGTTGTTGCCATACCTCTTGTAAAGATGAACAACTATTTAAATGTTGTTAGTTAAACTTACAACACATCTTAATATATTTAGCATTATTATCACTAATAAGTGGGACAAAAATGAAAACAGTATTCAAAGTAGTGGAACAGGATCAAACAAAAGATGGAGCATTTAAGACATATTATGATAATTGCCCTTCTAATGAATTAGAGATAACTTTAGATAAAAGCATTGAAAGCCCAGGTTTTCAATCTTTGATAATTGAAGAACTAATAGAACTAAAAGATGAATCACTTGGAGGGGAGATTGATAGGGCAGTTATAAGTTTATTGAGCCAAGCAATACTTAAGTCGGGAACATACGTGTGGAGATTTAATCCAACCACAGAATTCAATTATCCTGTAGATAATGACGATACTGCAGTTGCACAAAAAGCCATAATTCTCTTAAGAAAATCCCCAATATTCTTCAATCCCGCAGGCCTAGATATACTTCTATATCATGAAAACAGCTGGTTAAAGGATATTAACAATCAAGCATTATGGCTAAGCGAAAATGAACAAGCCATACCAACATTTACAGAAAAAATAGGTAATTCAATAGACCCTGTTGTAAATGCAAATATACTTAATACATATATCCTAATCGATGAAGAGAATGAAGAGCATAAACAAAAAATAAAAGAAGGAATAGCTAATTATCTAAAAGATTGCATAAGAAAAATAAACAAAGTTGAAATGTCTAAAATTTCAAAATATTATTTATACAATTCTTTTTTTGCATATCAGATTTCTAAGATACAAAAGGAAGAAGGATTATTTGAAAAAGAATCAATAGATACTCTTAAAGAAATTGTACATAAAACTCTGCCAAAAAATACATTAGATGCTGCTCTTTCAGTATTGACATTAAACAATCTCTATGACCAAGATGAAAGATTAAATGCATATCTAAAAGAAAGGCAGGATAATTTTGCAAAACCCTATGCATTATTCAGGAGAATAAGAGGCAATGTTTATTTCGCATCCCCTGCATTAAACAGCTTGCTTTGTTACAAGGCATTTAATAACAGGGATAAAAAATGACACAAAAAACAAAAAGTTTGGATAAGTTGATATTACTAGAAGACGTAGATCCTGAAGGTTATGAAAATTTAATGGAAAAAATAGAACCAATAGTGAAAAAAATAGGTTTTCA
>CAIVOO010000081.1 GCA_903907555.1 uncultured archaeon
CTAAAGTATCAATATTAGTGTCAGGCAGATGAAAATATTCTATGTCACCGAATTCCTTCTGAAGGCTTATAACCCTCTCAAGCAGAGGATCTTTTTCTTTGCTAGAATAGGATGTTAGGATAAGAGGAGTTTTCCTGTTCATTGCATTTTCACGTATGTCTCTTGCAAGCTTTATCGGGACATCAGCCAGCTGATGCCATTCAAGCCGGACATTCCTGTATGATAATGTTGTATTGATTATTATTAGCGGATACTGCACCTGACTTAAATGCGAAATAGCGTCATCTGCATAATGTAGAAATTCAACCCTGATTCTGTGCTTTGACAGCCTGCCGACGTAGCCATCCTCATAAAGAGGCGTGCCAGACACCCAGGGAAGCACTATTTTTTTACCCCACATAGAATCATCTTTATTGAGAAGTGGTTAATAAATTCTCCCCATAACCTTTTTAAATAGCCCCTGTTTCTACCGACTATATGCTTATAACAACTATTAGAGGGAACCCTAATGTGGGGCTTTATGCCTATGCGAACGACCATTACTGCCTTGTCGGCAGGGATTTCCCAGAAAAACTGGCAAAGGAATTTGAGAAAACACTCAAGGTTCCAGTGCATAAGATGGACATATGCGGGACTTCATTATTGGGAGTGTTTCTCGCAGGAAACAATCATGTTCTATTAGTCCCAGACATAGCTTTCCCGAATGAAATTCAAATGCTTGACAAGCTGAAAATTAAGTATGAGCTAATCAAGACAAAACACACTGCCTTGGGAAACAATCTTTTAATCAATGAGCATGGATGCCTTGCGAATCCTGAAATGGAGCTTGAAGTGCTGGAAAAGATTCACAATATTCTCAAGATACCATTGCAGACAACAATAATAGCAGGCGTCCACGTTGTAGGCTCATCGGCAGTGCTGAATAAGAAAGGATGCCTTATCCACAGGGATGCTTCTGACGAAGACATAAAATTAGTCGAAGGATTATTAAAGACAAAATGCGAACAATGCACTGTGAACATGGGAAATCCATATGTCAAGAGCGGCATTGTCTGCAACAACCATGATTATGTCGTTGGAGAGCATTCAGGAGGGCCAGAACTTCAGGTCATTGATAATACTCTAAGAGGAAGATAAAATGGATAGTGAGAAATTACAAGAAAAATATTTCGAGATGCAGATGCTCGAGCAGCAGATCAATCACATAAAGAAGCAGATAGAACAGTTTGACGCGCACGTGGCAGAGCTGCAAGGTTCTGTAGAAACGCTTAACGACTTGAAAGAAGCAGGCAAGGGAAATGAAATGCTTGTGCCTGTAGCAGGCGGGATATTCATGAAGGCATCAATAGCAGATGCTGACAAGCTGGTTGTTAATGTAGGCGCGCAGGTTGCTGTTGAGAAATCTATCGAAGACACACAAAAAATAGTCAGCACCCAGATTGGTGAAATGATGCAGTACAGGGAGCAGCTGATAGAAAACATGAGAAAGCTTGTCGACCATTACGGCAGGATTGAGAACGAGCTTGAAAAGCTTGTGCATCACGAGCACGACGAAAACTGCAACCACGATTAAAAATGTTCGGATTCCTTAAAGAAAAACTGAAAAGCGCAATATCCATATTTTCTAAGAAGGTAGAGGAAGAAGTAGACGAGAAACCGAAGAAAAAGGAAGCCAAGAAGCCTGAAAAGAAAGAGGAGAAGCCGAAAAAGATAGAGAAGAAAGAAGCTCCTAAAG
>CAIVOO010000082.1 GCA_903907555.1 uncultured archaeon
AAGAAGATTTAGAAATATTTATCTCATTGATTTGCACAAGGATAAAGTTAATTGATTTTATGGAGTTCAAACGTTATATTAAGGAAGCCTTAACAATAACTCCTGATGAAGATGATTCTGAATACCTCGCATTGACATTAAAGCTAAACTGCGCAGTATGGTCGAATGACCAAAAATTGAAGAATCAGCATAAAATTAAGGTAATAACAACTTCTGAACTAATGCAGATGATAAGGCTGGATTAAAATGCTTTCGAAATATGCAACTGAATTAAAGAGAATTACTGACAGGATTAATTCTAACGACATAATAGGAATTGTGCACCATGATGATTCTGACGGGAACTGCGCAGGAGTCATCATTGCGAAGGCTCTTGAAAAGCTGAGAGGGAGAAGAATAGATTTCGAGATTTCAGGAAATTATTATGACATAAAAGAATTTTGCAGCAAATGCATAAGGAAGAAAGCGAATTATGTTTTTATAACAGATATCACTGCAGAACAGCAGCCGCAGCTCCTTAAAGAATTAAGCAAGCATGCGACTGTAATCCTGCTGGACCATCATAAAAGCTATGGCGACGTTTCGTCGAAGAATATACTGTTCATAAAATCACATTTTTACAATCCGAAAATAGAGCCTGCAAAATACTGCGCAGCAAAACTTTGCTACGACTTGTTTTCTGAACTGGTTGATTTATCAGATATTGACTGGATTTGCAGCATAGGAATTATAGGCGACATGGGATATGAGCAATGGAAGGATTTTGTCGACACTGCGCTGAAGAAGCAAGGCCTGAAGGTAAAGAAGGATATTTTCCAGACAGAATTCGGAAAAATCAATTCTTTGGTATTAAGCTCGCGGCTTTACAGCATGACATTGAGAAACAGGATATTTGAAATACTTTATGATGCTGATAATTACAAAGATGTTCTGAAGTCAGAGCTTCAAAAGGCAGGGGCTGTGATAGAAGAGATAAACTGGTACCTGAAAAACCATAAGAAGTTCATGAAAAAATATGGAGATTTATTGTTGTTTGAGATTAAACCGAAGTACGGCATCAATGCTGATTTATCGACGCAACTGGCTGGAATATACCCTCACAACACAATAATTGTAGCAGTGGAGATGAGAGGTAAGATAGCAATAAGCGCAAGAAGGGCTGATTTCAAGAAGCCGATGAATACACTATTAGAAAAAGCAACAGAAGGAATTTCTGATTCAAATGCAGGCGGGCATTCTGTCGCAGCAGGGGCAGGAGTAAGAAAGAATGATTATGAAAAGGTTATTGGAAGAATAATCAGCTTGAGCTGATTTACCACCTGTGAGCTATATCTACCTTGCATTCGCACTTTTTATTCGACAAATCACCACAGTAATACCCTGACTGGCAGTTTGCTATCTTGCAGCAGTCTGACTCCTTGAAAAAACATGATAAGCTCCATAAGCAATGCCTGCGGCTAAGGCTAAACAAAGTATTCCTGCACCAAAATTCTTCAATTGTTCCTTTACTTTTTCTTCCAGCATTTGTTCACCAGCCTAAAAAGGGATATCTATCCTGCATTCGCAGTCATTCTTCGGCAGATCCTTGCAATAATACCCGCCGCCGCATTTTGCCTGCTGACAGCATTCAGAATCTTTGAAAACATAATTATATGCTGTATATGCGCCGTAAGCAATGACTGCGGCAGCTGCAAGTGCAACAATCCCAAGTATGAAATTTTCAACATCTTCATCTATCATGTCTTCCAGCATGGAATCCTACACTTGTTAATACTTGCTTGGCGGGTCTCTGCATCCGCAGCAGTCACTACCTTGAGAATCTGGACACCAATAACCATCGTTCACTGGTGGATTGGAGTCGCACAACATTCCGATTTCATGACATTTTAACAGCCTGCAGCATTCAGTCTCGCCGCATCCAGCTCCAGCATATGCTATCGCGCCGAGCGCAACTAACGCAGATGCAAGATAAACTCCAGGAGCCTTTCCTACTGATTTTATACTATCCAATATTTCTTCCAACATTTTAATCATCCTCCATCATTTTATCAAATAAACTTCCACTGTTCTCTTATCAAGCAATATTCTATTAGGGTAAATTACTGATGTGGGCTTCGGATCTTTCAGAAAACTGTTCACTTCATAAGCAGACATCAATGCACGGTCAACGCAAAGATCCATGTCTCCGTAATCAAATACTGAATCAGAGCATCTATTTCCGGACGTTGCAGTGGCATTCCCGCAGAAGAGCACTATCCTGTTTTCCAAGCTGCCCTGCCTGCTGATTTTTTCTGCAATCAGTTTAGCGGATTCCGCTTCAGGGGATATTTTGCAGTCCTCGAAACTTATCGAGCCTATATACTTATACTTCTTTGAATCCAGTCTGCCTCCATTGCAGATTGTTTTCTGCTCTTCGGGCGTCAATGTCGCATATTTTATTTTCTTTGGCTTCTTCGGATCTTCCGGTTCTGGATTACACTTGAGTATCGGCTCGTTATGCTTTTTAACAGACTTAGCTCTGCGGTAGTTTCTTGAGCAGGTTTCCAGAAACTCTGTGACACCTTCAAGATTATTTTTTATCCCTACTTCAAAATAGCTCTGCCTGCTATATGACAGATTTCCGGGCACAGGCATGTTGTACGTGAATATAACATATTTTTTAGTTTCACCAGTTTCATTCTTCCTTTCAGCTCCCCTTGCTTTTTCGATGTTTGAAAAAGGTATTGCCTCCTTGACAAAGCCATTTTCATAAAAGACCAGCGTCGGTTGTTTAAATCCGTCTGCATCATCTTTCTCTTCAATTTTGATTGCAGCGTTGTGTTCAGACATTTCATATTTTTCATCATTCTTCGTTGTTTTAATATACTGGCCTGTAGTCTCGCCTTCGAAATGGTTGTACGGCCCGTCGCAGGATTTTGAAGTTCCATGCGGCATGTACATCCTCGTAACTTTACCCAACTGGAATTTAGCAGGGGATGTGGTCGCGCATCCTGCACCTATAACAGATGCTATAGCTGCAACTATGACAGCCAATTTTTTGTGAATCATTTTCTCTCGTAATTACTTTTGGGCAGGACCCACAGGGGTATAATGCTTTTTGTAATATTTTTGCCAGCGCTTGCAGTTATCCTGATTCATCAAGGCTTGGATGCCCAACAGCTCGGTCATCCTTTCTGCAGCTTTCTTGCCAAAATTATGTTCAATAATTTCTAAACCGCCAGTCTCTGCATACGAATCCTTCCCAGTAAAATATTCGATGGCCCACCTTCCTACAGAATATGCATAGCATATATTTTTGAGGTTTATTCTGTATGTAGGGCGCAAAATTCCATCAATATTTTTATGCCCGCTTACTATCAAGTCGTATTCTGTGCAATCTTTTTCATTCGGATCTTTACATTCTTCAGAACATAATACATTATCAAATTCGTTTTTTAGTATCACTTCAATGCCCTGGCAAAGATTGACAGGGTTGCCGTACAGCACAGCAGGTTCAATAACATATGTTGTTGTGCCTCTATAAGTTTGGGCACTTTGGCACGAAGCACCAAAAAGGGTTGCCAATCCCGCAATTGCAGTTGTAGCTAAACATGTTATTTTAGACATTTTATTTACCTCCAGAATTCTTCTTCTCATAATTGCACTTCTTGCCTTCAGCCTTGATATAATACTGAAGAAGTGAGCCTGCTTCAGCGACTACCTTGTCGCTCATTGTCAAGCAATATGTTTCTTTTTTTGTGTTATCAATGCAAAGCTTGTCGCCCCACAGATATTCAATAAGCCATGGGAAATGCCTTTCTATTATGTGCACATCGCAAATAGTTTCAAGATTTATTCCAAACTCCTGACGGTATTGTCCGTTGCTTATTTCTTTATCGCAAACAACAACTTTCTCATCGACATATGACCTGTCGCATTTGCCTTTTACGATTTCAACAAGTTTTGAAGCTACATTGTCCTGCAAAGAGCCCTGTTGCTTGAAGTCTGCGATTTTTTCAATTTTCGTTGGCTCAGGCGTTACATAATGGTTGCATCCTGCTGCAGAAAATGCAGTCACTATCCCCAACGGAACATAAGCTAATGTTTTCAAATTCATTTTTACCTCCTGCCTTCGTATTTTTCCAACAGTTTTTGGTTGATTTTTCTCATCTGGTACAGATGCTTGTATGTTATGTCGCCTTCTGCAAGCCCCTTCTTCACCCTGTTCTCGAAGCCCCCTATAATTTCATCTGCATGGCCGAGATTCCTGAGAAGTATCAGGTTGTGGCCTGCTTTTAGCGACTGATAAGCATTTTCTACAATATTCTCTACCCTTCCAGGCTCGTAGCCTTTGTCATAAGGCATTCCCATGCAGCTGATTGTGAATTCGTCGCTGATTATTGACTGCTCTGGATTGACTGCCCTTATCTCCTGCACAGCTTTCTTGCTCAGGCTCGCAAATTTTCCGTAATTGTAATCCTTTGCGTGCGCATTCATGACTGATGCAGGTTTGGATTCATTCATTATGTAGAAAAATGGTATTTTGTCGAGTTCGCTTTTTGTAATGCCTGAACAGTCTATGTGAGTGTCTTCAGAAGTGAGATATGAGCCAAGCCCTGGAAAGTGCTTTGGAGCTGCGGCAACCCCTGCATCCTGCATTCCTTTCACGCATTCGGCTCCTATCTTTGAAACGAGTTCTATGTCATATCCGTAAGACCTTTCATATTTTCCAATAAAATATTTGTCTCCGAATTTTCCTGTCGCATCTAAAGTTTCCTTTACATCTTTTCCGAGAACATCAACCACAGGCGCAAGATTCATGTTGATGCCCATATCCTTAAGGTATATTCCTACAGAATTGCAGTGATTGTAAACATCCTTAAGGCTCCACTCTCCTCTTAGAACCTTGATTCCGATCTCTTCCTGCGAAGGCAGAGGATGGAATTTATTTAATCTGTTCTTTATCCCACCTTCAACATCGACAGAAACAAATATTTTATGGCCTGCTGATTTTTTAATGCTTGCTATCAGCTCTTTCGCGCTTTTCTCATCGGGAAGCTGCTCCCTGACATTGAAATCAGGGAATCTGTTGTACAGTATGACTCCGCCGGCACAATAGTCTATGAAAATTTTTTTTAGCTCTTTATCCCTCTTTTCTCCAGGCTCAGGGTTGAAGATATCAGTGATAAATGTATTTCCAATCAAACAATTCAGTGTCTGGCTTGCTTCAGGAGTGCTGACAGGCTCTTTTTGATTGCTTCCTGCAGCTGCTGCTATGCATCCTGCAGCCACCATTGCCTTGCTTAGAATAGACATTAATGATTTCATGCTGCAGAATATGAGCTAATTTTTATTTAAAATTTCTTAGCTGTTTTTTTACGAAAAATGACAAAATTTATATATATAATGAGTTTTTGTAGAAAATATGAAATTAACTAATTTTAGAGGCCAGATACTACAGGAGGTTATGCCTAGGAAAATAGATCTGATAGATAAAAAGATATTATACATACTGTCGCAGAACTGCAGGGTTTCCAACACAGCGCTTGCAAAAGTCCTGAAAATCAAAAGGGAAGTTGCAGCTTACAGGATAAAGCAGCTTTTGAATGACAAGATAATAAACGGTTTCTTCACATTTGTTAATCAAAGAAAGCTTGGTTTTCAGATATTCAAGGTTTTCATAAAGCTGGTCAGGGTCTCTGATGAAAATAAGATAATAGAAGAGCTTTTGGATAAAAAAGAAGTGACTATTATCGGCACATGCAGCGGCTCATTCGATCTTTACTTCAATATAACAGCGCGTTCTCTTGAAGAATTTGATGATATCTTGAACGGAATCATACAAAAAAACTCGCACTTGATTCGTGAATATGTGATATTGAACATAATGCGCGAAGATTCGACAGGCGGCAGCATAGTCGTGGGAAGCCATGAAGAAACATTAAAGCTACTTGAAATAAATGAAACCAAAGGCTCAACATTCTACAAAGAGTTCAACCAGCAGCAAGGCATCAGGAGCAAGGAACTTAAAATATCTGATTTGGATGAGATAGACAAAAAAATATTACTGATGCTCAGATTCAATGCGCGCGCAACGCTTAAGGAAATATCTGAAAAAGTTGACATAACGCCAAATGCAGTCAAGACAAGGATGAGCAGGCTTGTCAACGATGGTGTGATAAAAACATTTATGCCTATGCTTTCATATTCTACCTTAGGATACCAATGGTATATGATATTCCTGAATCTTGTCGGAGTCCCTGAATCCAAGCCACATAGCTATTTCAAGCAGCATCCAAACACGCTCTGGAGCATAAAATGCATAGGCCCGTGGAATTATCAGGTAAGCGTCTTTGCAAAAGACAATCTCGAATTCCATAAAGTTCTCGACGAGATAAGAAATGAATTCAAGGACAACATAACATACTTCAACTCAATAATGATATTCAACCAGTTTAAGTTCGAGCCGAGAATTGAATAGTTACTTCTTTCTTGAGTCAATATAAACTTTAAGAGCATCGACAAGATTTCTGGCAACGTAGCTTTTTTTTGATATAGATTCTGAAGTATGTATCCCGTTATCGTCTTCATAATATACTAAGCGAATTAAAGCAGGATTAAATTGTGTAGCAAAATCTCCTTCCAACCCATATTGTTTTACTTTACATGAATCTTTAGTAGGATATAAAATATTCGGACATTTAAGATGAATATTTAATACAAGAGCTCTTATTTTTTCATTTCTTCTATAAGAAACATCAAGTGTTACATCATGTATCATATCTAATTTGAATTTTCTTGATTCTGAAATATCTGTGTGATTTTGATCAATACATTGGATAAATGTATCTTCCGATAATTCGCCAACTAAGTTACTTTTGTCGGAATATTGGCATCGAGTATATTCTTTAAGATATTGGTCGATAATTTTAATAATTGTACGTCCGGCATATCTTTCTTTCGGATGATTATTAATATCCCCCGAAAAATTCAAAAAATCCAGAAAGTTTATCATTTGACCTGAAAAAATATTGAAAGGTATGGATACGATTCCAGAATATTTTGTGTAATCAATATCTGGTTTTGGCAAAAGATATAAATCAGAGGAAGGTTCTTCCCATGAAAACAGTTCAACAGCTTTATCAGAATCATTGCTAATTTTACAAAGGTCAAATGGAAGAATCCCTGCTTTGTAATCTTTAGATTTTCTAAAAATTTCTAAAAAATCCTCACAACCTACAGATATGTAAGAATCTTTATTATCAAACATCAACTTTAAACTTGCATAATTATTATGATGTTCTATTAATAACTGTCCCATTTTGAATTTGTATGTATTTAAACGTGGCTCATGATTAAACATTATATCAAGTATTTCGTTCAAAAATCTTCGCACAGCAGGCTTTGGCGAAATGACGCGCACACCATCTGTGGTAATCATCAATTTTTCAGGGAATGAATCACTGCCAACAAAACTCTTTTCTGCAGACACGAACTTCCTGCCTAAATGGATTATCAATGCATTTTGCAATTCGTGACCATGCATATTAATGAGAGATGACGAACTTGATGATTTATACTGGTAAAACACCCTTTCAAATTCTTTAAAATCAAGCAGGTTAACATCTTTAAATACATCAACAATCTCAAATCTTTCGCAAGTTTTTTTATCCGCTCGATTCGAAATATTCATGCAAACTGGTATTTTACAGGATAGATTCAAACCATCAAAATATGAATCAATGCATAACTCTTTAAGTATCTCTTTAATTGATTCTAGAGATTCATCATGTTTCTTCTTAATTACTTGATATTCCTTATCATCGCATTTGTTTGTTTCTTGATTATTATAACCGCAATCATCCACTAAAGAACTACCATCAGCTTTCCATACGAAACTGCTTTTTTCAATTAGTTTTCTATCATCAAAACCCAATAATAATCTGTTTTTGATGCGCTCTTTTTCTTCAGGATTGCAATTTTTATTTGAACATATGTTATTAACAACATTATCCAGATTGTTGTCGGGAGGGACTTGCGAAGGCGAAAACAGATATGTCACCCCTGCAGCTAACGCAGCGGCTGCACCAGCGAGAGCAATTAATGTCCTGCGTTTCTTCTTCCTGTGCTGCTCAGGAAAAAGCTTCTTGTGCTCTTTCTCTATATCCTCAAGGCTTAATTCGAGACAGTATGTCTCGCCATCGCGCATATTCCACTGAGGTTGTTCTTTGTTGTTCTTGAACCTGAATTCATACGGCTGCCAGGCATCTGCATATCTTTTTTCTTCTGCAAGCTTGCCAAACAATTCTTTTGGATTTTTAAACATGCCATTAAGCGCGCGTTCAAGCGATTTCCTTATCTTCTTCACATATCTTGATTGGTTTTCTAAAGTTAATGCTTTTAGGGAATAAATGTGATTATTAAGCAAATTTATTGTGTTCTCGTCAAAGTCAGAATATTTCTGTTCCTGTTCATTAAATTTATAGATATCTGTTCCAATAATTTTTCTTGCGATAAAATTCATGAATTCTATCGGCTCATTCTGCGATTTAGGGTTGAAGCTTACATTAAAAAGCAATTTTTTGCCTGCTTTATACGCATAGTCTATAAGGCATGAGTAGGTATAAGCAGAAATATCCTCCTTGCATTTCTGGTCGACAGGGCCTTGAAGGCTTGCAACCAAAAGATATGGTGTTTCCTTTGCAGATTTTTTTGTTGAATGATTGCCTTCACATTCTATGATTCTTGCTTCAAGCATAGACTGCGAAGTTACGCCGTCCTTGTCAGTTGATTGTGCATTTACAGTAATTCTATGCGAAAAAGGGTCTGCTGCATCCTGGTATGTCGCTATTGAATGCATCCCTTTGTTTTTAGTGCATACAGCTGTTTGTTCAAATAAATGATTGAACACAGTCAAGATAGGATTTTGATTGAATTCTGCCTGCATATTTAACAAAGAATCATTCACAAACAATGATTTGTGTTCAAAATCCACTTCAGGAGGAGTATACTGTTCTGCAATTCTTAACAAATCAAACGCATTTAATGAACTTGGAAGATGCAGAACTTTTACTTCTTTTTTGAAAAAATCCTTTTTAGCTGTTTTATTGCCTTTTTCATCTCTTACAGGGCTATATTCAAAATGATATCCATATGATTTATCCATAAGTTCGTTGATAAAATCCATAAATGGCTGATTTCCTGAAAATAATTTTTTAAGCTCATTGCTTGCAGCCCTGTTTTTAGGAGGAATAGTTTCTTTTTTCTTAAACAATAAAGCAAGCCCTTTCAATTGCTCTTCTATATCATCTTTATTCCGAGAACTTGTTTTAGCGATTTCAATAGAATAAAAGCTGATAACCTTCTGAACAAACTGGTCGTCTATCCCTTTGGCAGAGTCTTCATCCCCCATACCAATATTTTACTCTGTAAACTATTTAAACCTTTCCTTGAATTTGCTACTTTATAGTAGTTTATATTTGCAGTCATTTCCCTTCCAATCCCTTATGGTATTTCAGCTTCAGTATAGGTATCACAGTCGCTTCTAAAGGATATGATTCAGTATTCCTTGCAACCGCAACAGTCTGCAATAATGTCCTGTCTATGTCACGAAGAGCTGAATCAAGCGATGGAATCGCTCTCTCAGTCAGCTGATCAATGTGTATGTGCTCTTTATTGCAATCATTGCATTTCCCGTACGTCACTCCGAAAATAAAATAACCTGACGAATCCTTGATGGTTGCCGGAACGACAATCTTGCCATTTCTTAGGAAAAGCCTTTCTCCACCAAGCGACTCGTCAGGCAAGACCTCTAACTGAATATGAGAATAAATCCTTTCATACAAGCTTTTGAATGAAGGCACTATAACTTCCAACACAGTTATTATTTCATTCAATTCCTTAAATGACTCCTCTTTCTGCCGCATTAAAGACAATGCCTGGGGATGCCCTCCTGACATAAGCACAATCTCGTAAACCTGGCTGTTCACGCTATCCCTGAAACTTGACAGTATGCTTAGAGTTTGATCAGACATCATCGCGTACGGGAATATCTCGCTCCTGCTTATCGCTTCCTTGAACACGGTGTTCTGCGAGTTCAGGGTTTCAACCAGATGCTCCTTCGAAAATCCGCCTGATAGCAGCATCCGTATCTTCTTCATCAGTTCAGTTTCAGCTTCTGTATTATGCATTCTTTTCTCCCTCAGCACTCCTGATTAATATCTTTTCAAAATCATCATTATATCCAAGTCTTTTTCTAAAATATTCGCTGACTTCTTTGTATGAAAACCCGTATTCCTTGAGCTTTGTTATGGCTTCTGAAAAAAATCTTTCTCTTGCAGTAATGTAATACTCTCTCATCTGTAAATCTTCCGAATACATGTCTTCAATGAAAAGTTTCATAGGATCCCCTTTTCCCTCATACTGCTTCAATACTTCTTGCAGCGCCAATTTTGAAATTGGCTTGAGTTCAGATTGGTGGAATTGGCCAACATTTGAACCTTCATCATGCAAATAACCCCAGTCGATGCTCCATCTATAACACTTATTTTTATCAAATTCAATTTGTATATTGTGAACAAAGTTTTTTATTCTGCCTTTTGTTCCAATTGGAAAATTAGCGTTTCTTTCGTCGAAATATGTTCTATTCCAGTCATCTATACGTGGTTCAGATATCACCACTTCACTGCCTTCCTTAAATTCGCTGCATAATTCATGCAAACTTCCCTGCAAAAATGAGATGTAATCTTTGAATTCTTTCTCATCATTCACAGAAACTTCCGGCATATCAATCCTGAGTTTGCCTTCAATAGTTGATTTCAGCTTTTGAGCCAGCCCTGAAAAATCTGTTAGTATTCCATTAAATTCCTTCAGCTTCATATCTAGCTGAGCCATGTACTCTGCTCTTCCTGTATACACTGCTATAGCATCAATTATTGACATTTTCACACCGCATCTTCTGAAAATAATATTTTGATTTCAGCTTTCGAGAGTTTCGACAATCTTTCTGTCAAGTATGCGATTATTTCATTTTGTGTAAACTGCATCACTCTGTCTAATCCTGTGATTGCTTCCCTGAG
>CAIVOO010000083.1 GCA_903907555.1 uncultured archaeon
AAACCCCCTTCCAAAAAATCTCTTGAAGCTGAAAAGGAAACAGATGAACGGTTAAGATCTTTAGGCTATATTAACTAATCTTCTCGATAAAAACCTTTATATACCCGTACATAATTCTATGTATTGGGGTGTTTGATGGATAATAGGACTACTATACAGGTCTCTGAAAACCTGAGGAAAGAGCTTAGAGAACTTGCTTCTAAACGAGATATTTCTTATCAGGAGCTTCTTGATGACATGATTTCTGTCTTCAAGGAATTGGACAGGGAAAAAACAGTCGTCTCAATACCAAAAAAGCTTTCAGAAAAGATAAGGACAAACATAAAAGGAACAGACATAAAATCAGTTTCTGAATACACCACATTCATACTTAGAATGATTCTCGCAGAAAAGTCAGATACGAAAACCAATGATGCGGACGAGATAAAAAAGAAACTGAAAAGTCTGGGATACCTTTAAGGAGGAATTAAAAATGGCAGATAATGCAAATTGCATATTGGCTAAGATAGCAAGAGAAGAAATTCCTGCACATATATTTTACAGGAACAAGGAATATCTTGCAATTCTTGATGTCAACCCGATACTGCCAGGCCATAGTCTGATATTGCCAAGAAGAAACATAACAACTATCCATGATTTAGACGACGAACAAAAAAAATGGCTAGGCATTTCAATCTATGATGTCTCGCAGATTTTAGCTTCTGAATTCGGGCCTGACATTTCAATCTTAAATACGAGCGGCAAAGGCGCCAGCCAAAGCATTGAATATTTCCACATCCATCTTATCCCGAGATATGTCGGAGATAGGTTATGGGATGGCGATAAGTCCAGAATGGTTACTGACAGGTCATCTGATTTCCCAAGAATGTCGCCCAATCCTGCAGAGTTGGTAGAATTGTGTGCTAAATTAAAAAATCATTATGATGCGATGAGGTAAACAAAATGGACCATTTGGATGAATTGGAAAGCAAGAGCATTTTCATAATCAGGGAAGCATACAAGCAGTTCAAGAAAGTCGCTTTATTATGGAGCATTGGAAAGGATTCTTCGACTCTGTTATGGCTGACAAGAAAGGCTTTCTACGGAAAAATACCTTTCCCAGTAATTCACATTGACACAAGCTACAAGTTTCCTGAAATGATTGCGTGGAGAGAAGAATACGCCCAGAAATGGGGCCTGAAGATGATTATTGGCCAGAACAAGGAAGCATTGGCGCAGGGAATGTGCTGCAAGAACAAGCTTGCCTGCTGCACTGCTCTAAAGACTGATGCCCTGAAGCAGGTTATTGCTGAACACAAATTTAGGGCTTTATACTTGGGCATAAGAAGAGACGAACACGGAGTCAGGGCGAAGGAAAGGGTTTTCTCGCCGAGAAATCAGGATTTCAAATGGGATTACAAGAACCAGCCGCCGGAATTATGGGACCAGTACAAGGCGAAGGCAGAAGAGGAAGAGCATATAAGAGTCCATCCCCTGCTTCACTGGACAGAATTGGATATCTGGCAGTACATCAAGAGGGAAAAGATTCCAATAACTGATTTATACTTTTCAAAAGAAGGAATGAGATACAGGAGCATCGGCTGCAAGTGCTGCTGCGCTCCTGTGAAATCAAATGCTGACGACATAGACAAGATGATAGAGGAATTGAAAACAACGAAACAGGGAGAGAGGGCTGGAAGAGCCCAGGACAAGGAAGAGGCAAACGCAATGCAGAAGCTTCGCGCTCTTGGATACATGGCTATCTTATCACTCACCATCACTGGACATCTGTTGACGCAGCAAATATGTATTTGGATATGAGAACAATATAGACCTTGTATCAAACAAGAATCAACAACTAAACTAAATTGGGAGGCAAAATGAGAAAAACAAATTTTTTGGCTTTATTGGTGAGCGTGTCCTTTATTATTATATTATGTTCAGGCTGCGCAAACAAAGTTTCAATAGTAAAGACAGATTCTGCGGATTCCGGCACTGCTGCCCTCGAAGGCAACATCAGGGTTTCAGGCGCTTTCGCGCTTTATCCTATGATGGTGAAGTGGGCAGAGGAATTCAGCAAACTGCATCCGAATGTGAAAATTGATGTATCTGCCGGCGGAGCAGGGAAAGGGGCTTCAGACGCTTTGTCAGGGCTTGTCGACATCGGCATGATATCAAGAGAAATAGCCCCTGAAGAGATTGAAAAGGGTGCATACTTTGTCCCTGTTGTGAAAGACGCTGTGTTCATCGGAATAAACAAAGAAAATCCTGTGGCTGGTGTGTTGGTCCAGACTGGCTTGAAGAAAAAAGATTTTGCAAGGATATGGATGAACGATTCAGAGTTGACTTGGGGCGAAGTTGCCGGAACAGATGACAGCACAAAAGTTAATGTCTATACTAGGTCTGATTCTTGCGGAGCTGCCGACACCTGGGCAAAGTACCTTGGAGGCAAGCAGGAAGACCTGAAGGGAATCGCTGTATACGCCGATCCTGGAATAGCAGAAGCTGTAAAGAAGGATGCGAACGGTATTGGATACAATAATCTAAATTATGGATTTGATT